>NZ_DATHXO010000322.1:0-5133 GCF_035459645.1 Schnuerera sp. | reverse complement strand
CTAGATTTTTATAATGATAAACATTGAAAAATAAACATCATAGATTATCCAAAATATTTTGAATCTTCATTGTCTATATTATACCCACAAAAAAATTCTTATAACGTATGCTAATAATACTAAGTTATTTCATTACTTTTTTATTGCCGCATAAAAAAAGCCTCTGCTTAAAGCTTAGGCTTTCCTCTAGATTATATTTTATTTTCTACATATCCTAGTTCTTCTGGAGTCAGCCCAATAAAATCTAGGGTTTTTTCTAACTCATTATAGGATATCTTCTTATTTTCATAATTAGCTTTAATGTATATTAAATATTCTTTAGGGATATAGTTTTCTTTAGATGGAACAATTAAGTTAATACTATATCCTTCTTCTTTGGTTAAAGATTGAAGTTTATCTTTGTTTTCTAGAGATGCAATATCAATAAGTTCCGAGTATTTATTCAATGAGCAAAGGTTGAGTTGTATAAGCCTTTTTAGCATTGCTTTATAGCTTACCTTGAAAAAGTTATGCATTCGCACTATATGTTTAGGTTTGATTTCTTTTTTATCTACATTTACAAATTTATAAAATATCTCCTTCACATAGTCTTCCGGCATTAGAAATTCTGCAGCAAATACATCGGCTTTTGTCTCTTCTTCTTTGTGTTTTTGTTTGTCTAAAAAAATTTTTTCCTTTTTTAGTATACCTTCATTATATATTATATGGTATAGTTCATGGGCTCCTGTATATCGTTCGTGGCCTAAGGTGAAACTACTGTTTAAATATACTATGAATCGTTTATCTAAATGAGTAATAAATCCAGAAAGTCCTTCAATATCTAAAGGTTTTCTAATCAAAAATGCTGTTTCTGAAAGAATATCAAATATATCAGCCAGTCCTTTTTTAGCAAATTTAATCCTTACTTCTTCTGCTAATTCTTTTATCTTAAGTCTAAATAATTCATCTGGAATATTTATTTTCTCCAAAATTTCTCATCCTTCCTTAACAACTATCTATTATTATTCTCCTTTATATATTTTCTCGTGGTTCAAAAGTATTCTTACCATATCTTGAAACTTAGATATTTCTTTTAATGATTCTTTAGAGAAATTTCTCTTTCTAAAAAATGTCACTAAATCTTCTGGTTCTTCTTCGTCAAAGAAATCACCTATTTCCATATTTAGTACTTCTGATATTGCTTTTAATTCTATGGCAGAAATGGATCTATTGTTATTTTCAATTTTACTTAATGTTTCTCTACTCATATTTATATCTTTTTGTATAAGTTTTTCTACTACTTTTGATTGGCTTAATCTTTTTTCTTTTCTAATTGTTTTTATCTTTTTTCCAATTTCTAGATCCTTCGACATGAAAAAAACCTCCTTTGTAATACAATATTACATAAGAGGTCTCAACTTGTCAATAAGATAGTTGTACTAATATTTTCAAAATTGTAGAACAAATATCCTAATAATGATACAATATATTTATATTAACAATTTAAAGGAGGCATAATTCATGATTAAGACGAATAAAGACAATTTAGTCATCCAATCAGTGCAAGGTAAAATCTCCAGTCCTGCTACTGGTAATAATCCCTATAGGATTGATCAGGAAGGTTTGGCTCATATACTTCCAGCAACTGGTGGCATTTGTTACAATGTAAAAGTTGGAGACTCTTGTATGAAATGGGTAGGAGATCATATTGAACCTGGTGTTAGTATTAAAAACGATAATGCTGCTAACAACAAAGCTCTAATGCTTCTAGCATGTATTGGAAATGAAGCCAAAGTTATAACTGGTGAAGCAAAAGGTGCTAAAGGTTTTGTAACAGGTATGCATGGTGGAATTGATCATACTTTAATATACTTTAATGATGAAGATTTAGAAAAAATGGCTATTGGAGACACTATTTTAGTAAAAGGTTTTGGACAAGGCCTTGCAATAGAAAGTTTTGATGATATTAAGTGTATGAATATCGATCCTAACCTATTTGAAAAGTTAAATATTAAAGAAAATTCAGAGGGAATTTTGGAAGTTCCTGTAGTTACAGAAATACCTGCTTATCTAATGGGTTCCGGAGTTGGAAGTGCTACTGCTTTTTCTGGAGACTATGATATTATGACTGGAGACAAAAATGCCAATGAAAAATTCGGAATTAATAAACTAAGATTTGGCGATTTAGTTTTATTAAAAGATTGTGATAACACTAATGGTAGACAATATTTAAAAGGTTCTGTTTCTATTGGGGTTATAGTACATAGCGATTGTATTAAATCTGGTCATGGCCCAGGAGTAACCGTTATTATGAGTTCTAAAACTTCAAATATTAAAGGTGTTATAGATGAAAAAGCTAATATTGGTAATTATCTAGGTATCCTTTAAAAATAATTCCTCCATATTTGATTTATTTAATTCAAATATGGAGTTTCTTTTCTACATAAATATCATTACCAATTTATAAATCCAATTTGCAGCTACTCCCGCACATATTCCACCTATGGTATGGCTAAATATGGCTTTCCCTGTTAAATTTCTAAAGTTTAATCCATCCATCATGGCTACATGTGTACTCAAATATCCACTCCAACACATACACATAGCTGTAAATACTGCCACATCGTTAGCGTGGGCTAATCCATTATTAACCATAGTTGAGGCTAGCCCTATAGCTGCTCCTGCTGCACCTAAAGCTGTAATTGGAACGGAAATGGCAGCTGCAGAAGTAAAACCGAAAAGAGGCGTCGTGATAAAACTAATTTTTTCACCTATCCAAGGGAAGAAATTTACTCCTTCATAGGCTGCCCCTGTATATACTCCAGTTTCTGGTGCTGCATTTGATAAAATCATAACAATGCTACATATAATTAAAACTCCTGGAATAATTGCAAACCCTACTTTTACTCCAGAAGCTCCACCTTCCAGAATTGTATCCATTATTCTTTCAGCTACATTTCCTTCTCTAATTTCACGATACTCTACTATATCATAATCAGTTGTACTTGATTCCTCAGCTTCAAGTTCTGTACCATATATTTTTTTTGTATGTAAAAGCATTAAACGAACTGAAACTATACTGCCTATTATAGCACCAATATTCCCTATTATTGCTGCTAGGATAAAATTTTCTCCACTGGAGTTAGAAAGTCCCATCATATATATGGTAACTATTAATCCCATACCAAAGGATGTCCCAATATTAGTTAATGCTGGTAATTGATATTTCTTAAAATATCTACGAAATCTTTTATCTTCGGCTAAAGTTAATACTGCTGGATTATCTGATAAATATGTTGTAAATATACTTATAATGCTTGCTCCAGGTAACCCATAAAGGGGTTTCATCAATGGAGATAATAGTTTGTTCACTAATGAAATAACACCAAACTCTGTTAATATACTAGCTATTGCGCCTGCTATAACTGCTATAGCCATTATCTGAAATACTGTGTTCATAAGTAAATCGTAAGCTGTATTTAATAAAGTATTTATTGCATTTATCAAACCCATTTTACTTCCTAGAATAGCAAAAAATCCAGTTAATATTGCCAAGCATACAAAACCCTCTAAGCTTACAGCTTTTTTTAATTTTGTATCTGATCTAGATTCAATACCATATTTTTGACTAGCATCCACCTTATTTACATTAGTTTGATTAATCATCCATTCACACTCCTTTACAATATAGTTGCAAAATAAATTCTTTACTAATAAATAATATAATTCTTAATTATTACTAAAATATATTTAGTTACTAGGTTTTAGTACCATATACTATTATACAATACTTTTGTATAAATGTTTATTTTTTAAATATTTAAAAAACTTATGATAATGTAACTATTTTGTAGCATTTTTATTGTCTTTATATTGTATAATCGTATCAAAGGGGTGAGGATAATGAAGAGTTTCAAAAAAACAATCCTTGTTTTTGTTAGTATAGTATTAGTTTTATCTATTGTAGTTGGTTGTAGTGCAGGAAAAAGTGAAAATTCTTCTGTAGATACGGCTGTATCAGATTCCGCTTCTTCTGAGCCTTCTGAAAGTGAAGAAGCAGAGTTTGGAGGCGAATCTACTAGTCCACTAGAACCAGAAAAGGTTATTACTACAGTTGAGCTAAGGCTTGAAACTACTGAATTTGAACAATCTAATGATGAATTAATTAATATTATAGAAAAACATAAAGCTTATGTAGAGTATTCTAATATATCCTATAGTTCTAGAAACTTTAGAAATGGTGATTTTGTTATTAGAGTTCCTAAGGAAAGTATTCAAAGTTTTAAATCTGATTTAAATGAAATAGGGAACAAGACTTGGGAAAGCACTAATAAGCAAGATGTGACAAAACAATATACTGATACAGAATCCAGATTGAAAGTTATTGAAGTAAAAGAAGAACGAATTCTAACTCTTATGGAAAAGGCGAATAAAATAGAGGATATTATAGCTTTAGAAGAACAATTAAGTGAGGTCATATATGATAAAGAAAGATTGAAATCTAGTTTAATGGACTTAGATGATAAAGTAGATTTTAGCACCATTAATATATATCTCCAAGAAGTTGAAAAACTAACTAGTTCAACCACTCTAGATACTTCCTTTGGTTCAAAAATTTTAGATGCTTTTAATGATTCTCTATATTTCTTTAAAAATACATTGGAAAAATTGGTCATATTATTGATCTACTTATTGCCTTTTATAATTATCCTTGGAGTAATCGGTTTTGTAGTCCATAAAGGTATGGTTAAATATAGAAAAAAATAAAAAATAATTAAAATCCTTAGCCTTAGTTTCTTTGATTCAATGGGAAACTAAGGCTACTTAACTGCTTTTAATTTTTTATCAATGCAATTACTACATAATCCATGGAACATAATATCAAGATCATTTATTTGGATTCCGTATTTCTTTTCAATAGAGTTATTTATTTTTAAATATTTTAAAATAATATCTCTATCTTTTATATCAATTAAATTTTCACATTCTTCACATTTAAAATGTATATGTAGAGGTTTTTTAGCATACATTTTTAATTCATAATAGCTTGTTTCATCGATTTTGAACTCTTTCAATATATCTAGATCTACAAAAAGATTTATATTTCTATATACTGTTGAAATTCCTATTCCTTCAGTTTTTAATTTGTTGTAG
>NZ_DATHXO010000321.1:0-2366 GCF_035459645.1 Schnuerera sp. | reverse complement strand
ATTTTTCCACTACACCTTTTATACTTTTTATTCCAAAACCATGATTTTTACTGTCCTTTTTAGTTGTTTCAAGCTTTCCTTCTTCATCTATTGGGTTAAATAATGTGGGATTTGATATTTCTATAAATAGATAGTTTTTATATGGATTTATTTTTACATCTATATTTCTTTTGTTTTCATCCTCTATTTTTTCATTTGCTTCTATGCTATTATCTAAGGCATTTCCTAAAATTGTAGATAAATCCAATGGCTTGATATTTACATCTTGGGGAATAGTTACTTTCATATTAATCTTTATATTATTTTTTATTCCCTCTGATTTCTTTTGATTCAATATAGCATCCAATGTATCGTTTCCAGTTTTAATCCATGTATAAGTATCAACTACTTCATCTTTTAAATCTTCAATATACTCTTCAGCAGATTCAAATTTTTCCTGCTCTAATAATTTTTCTAAACAAATAATATGATTCTTAAAATCATGGTGAACCTTTCTAACCCCTTCATATATTCTTTCTTTTTCTTCTATTTCCTTTTGAAGCATCTCATTCTTTATTTCCACTATCCTAAAATTACTTCTCTCTTTATAAAAACTATTTAATTTCATAAAAATATAATAGGTTATTATGACTATCATCAACGAACCTAAACTAATAGCTACTGTTAAATGTTGAATCTCTATATTTAATTCATTTATAATTAAACCAAGGCTAAATATGACTAATAAATTGATTCCTGATATTAAGTAAACAAATAAAATCCAATAACAATAATATCTAGGAATATCTGGTTCTCTTTCCCTATAATTATTTTTAACTACCCTTAAGACTATAAAAAACAATAGTTTGGAAATTTGAGTAAATAATACTCTAGCCCATGTTTGATTTATTACTAGTTCTTGAATATCCTTACCAATGAAATAACTTAAGATATTGACAGTTAAAATATCAGCAAATATTAAGAAAAAATAAAACATAGTTACAAAGAATATCTTCTCCTTAATATTACCTTTATATAACCTATATGCTATAAAAAGTAAAATTAGATATAATAGAATAGTTCGTATCATTGAATACATATTGATTTCTGTCAATACATATGTAAAAATCGATAGAAATACAATAGACAAATAAAAATATCCTTTTTTTATCTTTTTATTCCTTTCCAACATTAAGTTTAAAAAATCATAGAAAAGTAAAACCTCTATTAAACCTAAAATATATTCATATATATTCCATAAAATTGTTTGAGGCATTTTTTATCCTCTCCTTGCTACTTTAATGAAACTTTTCTTTACATCTTCTATTCTATATCTACTTACAGGCAATTTTTCATCATTATCTAAAGTTATATCTAAATTTCCTATGCTTTTTATATAATTCTCATTCACTATGCAACCTCTATGTATTGAAACAAAACCTTTAGACTCAAATACAGTTTCTATATCCTTAAATCTTCTAATAGTAGTTTTATATTTGCTATCAAAGGTTTTAATATGCACAGTTCTGTCTAAAAACTCAAAATAAAGTATATCGCTAATATACAAAGATAAATTCCCATCTGTTGTTTTAAATACATGCTTTTCATCTTTTAATTTTTCCAAAGAACTTTTTAATGCTTCATCTAATTCCATGTCTATATGGCTTTTCCTAATAAATCTAAAAGTGTCATACTTGAAAGTCTTATACACTTCATTATCCATAGAAGTTAAAAACATTAATATAGTTTCTTCATCTTTCTTTCTAATAACTTCTGCTACTTCTAAACCATCTATTTTAGGCATATCTATATCTAAGAATATGATATCAAAAGGCTTATTTTTCTCATCATAAGCATTTAATAATTCTATTCCATTTGATAGTCTATGGATTCTAGAAGATATATTTTTCTTCTCTAAAATTTTTTCTATTTTATATCCAACATAATCTAAAAAATATCTATCATCATCACAAATCCCAATATATATCATTATTATCATCCTTTAGAGATATTTCTATTTTTAGATTACCATGAACTACCTTTTATAGCAACACAAAAACCTCCTATATCAATGCTGGAGGTTTTTGTATATTTATTTATATTATAAATCCCAATACCCAAATTAATTAAAATCCCAATACCCCAAACTACCCACACAGATCTACATCTACATTTACACCTGCCTACTTCTTATCCGATTTTTTAGGTTCGTAAGATAAAAACATTGACTGCCTACCTTCTGCTGATGTAGCTGTCTTCTTAGATATTTTAGCAATGTTTTCTAGCACTTTTACTTTTAAGTTTTTCACTTTTTTTCCTCCTCTCTAAAAATTTTTGTTTCAATATTGAATATGCAATTGAAAGCTCTGTTAAAGCTAGCATAAACC
>NZ_DATHXO010000320.1:0-7227 GCF_035459645.1 Schnuerera sp. | reverse complement strand
GGGTATTTCTCCATTAAACTTTTCAATTAACAAATTACAAGTAGATAGAATATTTTTGCTTTTTGTTTTATAAAATCCACAAGACCTAATCTTTTCTCCTAATTCCTCTTCAGTTAGCTTTAAATAATCTGAAGGGGTTTTTAACTCCTTAAAAAGTTTGGCTGTTGTTTTATTAACTTGTACGTCAGTACATTGAGCGGATAGAATAGTGGCTATTAATAATTCAAAAGAATTCGAATAGTTCAATTCTGCCTTTGCATCTGGATATAATTCCATTAAAATATCTATTACTTTTTTTATATCCTCTTTAGTTAACATCTTTTTCATAATATCACCTACAAAATTTCTATATTATAGTCTATTATTTCTACTCTATTATCTCCATCTATAAATTTCAACACTTTGGAAATACTTTGGTTTGCATGACTAGTATCATTGGTCACACATGCGAATCCAATTATTGATGTTCTCCAGCTATCATTTAAGCCTATTTCAGCAATTGATACATTAAATCTTGATTGGACTCTACCCATTATACTCTTTATTATATGTCGCTTATCTTTAAGCGAATTCGATTCATATATCATTATTTTTATCGAGCATGTCCCCACTATCATAAAATCACCTCAATGCTAGATTGATACTGAATATATTTTACAATTATTCATATATCATTTCAACCTGAAAAAAGTTAATAAAAAGGGAACTTTCCTATTCATCATAAAAAAAGAGGATAGAATCCTCTTTTTTTACTTCAATATTTTCATTTCTTTTCCAACTTTTTCAAATATATCTACAGCCTTGTCTAACTGTTCTTTAGTATGTCCTGCAGTTACCATACATCTAACCCTTCCAGTTCCTCTTGGTACAGTTGGAAATACTATAGCTGATACGAAAACGCCATTATCTAGTAATTTTTTACTAAACTCCATAGTTTCAGCTTCATCTCCAATTATAACTGGTGTTATCGGAGTTTCACTGTTACCTGTATTAAATCCTAATGTTCCAAGCTTTTTCTTGAAATAATTTGCATTATCCCAAAGCTTATCAGTATATTCAGTAGATTCCATTAACATTTTAAGAGCTTCAATTATAGCACCTGCTGCTGCTGGTGGTATAGTTGTACTAAATAATACTGGTCTTGCTCTATGATTTAGCCATTCATACATTGTATTTGATCCTGCTACATATCCACCTACTACTCCTATAGCTTTTGAAAGAGTACCAATTGAAAAATCAACTCTACCATGCAATCCAAAATGGTCTACAGTTCCTCTACCGCTTTCTCCAAGAACTCCAGATCCATGAGCATCATCTACATAAGTCATAGCTTCATATTTCTCAGCTAACTCAACAATCTCTGGTAATTTAGCAATATCTCCATCCATACTAAATACACCATCAGTAATTATAAGTACATTTTTATATTTATCTCTGTTTTCTTTAAGCACTTGTTCTAAATGATCTAAATCTGAGTGCTTAAAAATTTTTTTATCTGCTTTACTCAGTCTAACGCCATCTATTATAGAGGCATGATTTAACTCATCAGATATAATTAAATCTCCAGCTTCTGTAATAGCTTGAATCGTTCCAGCATTACAGTTAAATCCAGACTGATAGATAAATGCTGCTTCTTCACGTTTAAACTCAGCCAATATTTTTTCTAATTCTTCATGAATAGACATATTCCCAACTATTGTTCTAACTGCTCCCGCTCCTGCGCCATACTTTTCAACAGCCTCAATGGCTCCTTTTTTAAGTCTTGGATGATTTGCAAAACCAAGGTAATTGTTTGAGGATAGATTAATTACCTTTTCTCCATTTAAAATTATTTCGGCTTCGTTTGCGCCTTCTAGAATTGGTAACTTTCTATATACTCCTTCTTTTTTAAGGCCTTCAATTTTTTCTTTTAAATAATTTAATTCATGAACATTAGCCAATGTGTTCCCCTCCTATAATATAATTTTAGGCTTCCTAACACAAATATAGTATAACATAAATTTATTTCTATTGGTAAACTTTGTGAATAAAATATTTAATAAGGTTTTCCATCTCTAATCTAGAGTCTTCATTTTTCTCCATCTTTATTCTTTCCTCGACAACTTCCTTTCCATATTCAAAATCTATCTTTAAAATAGCCCAGGCAGCATATTGTCTCATCATAGGATTTAAATCATTTAATAAAGGTTTTAGTAATTTTATATTGTTTTCATCCTTCATATTACCAAGAGCTATTATTCCATTCCTTTTCAAAATATTTCTACCCCTCCAACTTCCAGCCATATATCCATATTTATCTTTAAATTGTTTATTAGAAATGGACAAAAGCTCTTCGATATCCATATACCCTTTAGTAACTTTCGGTAAAAATAAATTATGCTTTGAATCTTTTATATTCTTATTTTTAGGACATATCAATTGACAAGTATCACAACCATAAATTTTGTTTCCCATCCTTTCCCTCAACTCATAAGGGATTTTATCTTTAGTTTGGGTTAAATAGGATATGCATTTTTTAGGGTTAACTTTAAAAGGTTCTTCCAATGCGCCAGTAGGGCAATGTTCAATACATACATTACAGTCTCCACATTGACTATTAATAGATATAGGAGAAAAATTTATTTCTAAATCTGTCAGTATATATCCTATAAATATGAAAGAGCCATATTTTTCATTTATAATGGAGCAATTTTTCCCATAATATCCTATACCTGCTCTATTGGCTAATTCCCTATCTACTAATGGACCAGTATCCACAAAATATTTATAAGTAAAATTTTTTATACTTCTTATTTCTTTAATCAAATCCTCCATTTTATTTTTTAGAACTATATGGTAATCTCTACCCCAAGAAGATTTTGATAGTAAACCTTTCAGCTTATAGTCTACCCTTTCATTTAACCTATTATTATAGGATAATCCAATTACAATTATAGTTTTACATTGGGGGAAAGTTAGCTTTGGGTTAATTCTTTTGTCTATATCTCTTTCCTCAAACTCCGTTTGTCCGTTTTCCTTTTGTCTAGTAATGAGATAATTCTTGATATTATTTAAAGGTTCACAACCTGTAAATCCTATCATATCTATATTTAATTCTTTTGATTTATCTATAATTAATTGTTTTAAATCCATATTTAACTCCTATTTCCCTTTTATCTTTGGCTAAAAAATATTAAATTTATAATTCTATTATACCATCACTTTAAAAAATTTACTAATATTGTGAACATACTGAAAAAGTGCTTAATTTGTCATTCTGAGCGTTAGCGAAGAATCTATAAATAGCACAAAATCAAGATCCTTCACCTTCGATTTAGAATAACAATCTGAATTTTCAGTGACCTCATTATTGCCTTCTTCTTTAATTGTAAATATATTTTCTAATAAAAAATTATTATACCCTAGTAATTTGGTATACTTTTTTATATAATTATGGTATGCTGTATTGAAAGTGGTTTTCAATCAATAAATATTATCAGTTGAAAAGGAGAGTATCTATGGCAAAAAATCTATTAAATATAGAAAATTTAAAAGCAAATATAGAGGACAAAGAAATTCTAAAAGGCCTTAATCTTCAAATTAATGAAGGGGAAATTCATATTATCATGGGTCCAAATGGAAGTGGAAAATCTACTTTAGCCTATACCCTAATGGGACATCCTAAATATGAAATTACAGAAGGAGACATAATCTTCAATGGTGAATTGATTAATGACCTTAGGGCAGATGAAAGAGCTAAAAAAGGAATATTTCTATCTTTCCAATATCCAGAAGAAATTCCTGGAGTTACCGTAGAGGAATTTTTAAGAACTGCTAAAACTTCGGTAACTGGAAAGTTTCATGGGGTTATACCCTTTAAAAAACTATTAAAGGGAAAAATGGAACTATTGGAAATGGGAGAAGAATATGCTTCCAGATATTTAAATCAAGGATTTTCCGGAGGAGAAAAAAAGAAAAATGAAATTCTCCAAATGTCCATCCTTGAACCTAAACTGGCTATATTAGACGAAACGGATTCAGGCCTTGATGTTGATGCTATAAGAATTGTAGCTGAAGGGGTTAAAAGAGTTATAGATGATAAAAAATCTATTTTAGTAATAACCCATTATAACAAGTTATTAGATTATCTTAAGCCTGATTTTGTTCATATTCTCTTAGATGGAAAAATTGTTAAAACCGGTGGAGTAGAACTAGCAAAAAAAATCGATGAAAAAGGATATGAAAATATAAGAACAAAATATTCTAATTAATAGAGGTGAGTAATTTGGAAAGAAGAAAAACTTATATTGAAGACGTAGATAGAGGTATTTATGATATTAAAAATAAGTTTACCTATAGATATAAATCAGATAAAGGATTAACCCCAGAGATAATAATTCAAATTTCGAAAGAAAAGAATGAACCAAAGTGGATGACTGATTTTAGACTCAAATCTTTAGAAGTATATAATAGTAAACCAATTCCAACTTGGGGAGCTGATTTATCAGGTCTTGATATGGATAATATAATTTCATATGTTAGACCTGATGCAGACATGAAACATAGCTGGGATGATGTCCCAGAAGATATAAAGAAAACCTTTGAGCTACTTGGGATTCCTCAAGCCGAAAGGGAATCCTTAGCAGGAGTAGGTGCTCAATATGATTCAGAAGTCGTATATCACAATATTAAACAAGAATTAATAGACCAAGGAGTTATATATACAGATATGGAAACTGCTCTTCACGAATATGAAGATATTGTTAAAGAACATTTTATGAAGCTAATTCCTCCTAATGACCATAAATTCGCTGCTTTACATGGAGCTGTTTGGTCTGGAGGTTCTTTTGTCTATGTTCCTGAAGGCGTAGATGTAGACATTCCCCTTCAATCCTATTTTAGGCTAAATGCACCAGGTGCCGGACAATTTGAACATACTTTAATAATTGTAGAAAAAAAAGCAAATCTTCATTTTATAGAAGGTTGTTCTGCACCTCAATACAGAGTTGCAAATCTCCACGCTGGCTGTGTAGAACTATTTGTGCGGGAAAATGCCAAGTTAAGATATAGTACTATAGAAAACTGGTCTAGAAATATGTATAATTTAAACACTAAAAGAGCTGTAGTAGATAAAAATGGAACCATTGAGTGGGTTTCTGGGTCTTTTGGGTCTAAAGTTACTATGCTATACCCTATGAGTATATTAAGAGGAGAAGGAGCAAAATCAGAGTTTACTGGAGTAACCTTTGCATCTACTAGACAATATCTAGATACTGGAACCAAAGTTGTTCATGCAGCCCCTCATACTACTTCCTCCATAAATTCAAAGTCCATTTCTAAAAATGGTGGGCATGCCTTTTATAGAGGATTGCTCAAAGTAGATCCAGATGCTCATGGCTGTAAATCAACAGTTTCCTGTGAATCCTTGATGCTAGATAATGAATCAGCATCCGATACAGTACCTGTAATAAAATTAGATAATGACAATATAGACATAGGGCATGAAGCTAAAATAGGTAGAATTAGCGATGAAGCTATATTTTATCTTATGAGTAGAGGAATAGACGAGGAAGAAGCAAAAGCTATGATAGTTAGAGGTTTTGTAGAACCTATAACCAAAGAACTTCCATTAGAATATGCCGTTGAGTTGAATAACTTAATAAATATTGAGCTAGAAGGCTCTATTGGATAGGTGGGATAAAATGAAAATAATAGACAAAGAAAATTTTATATTTCCTAATATTAGTGACTATAAAAAAGATTATTTAAAACTGGAGACTACCCTTCCTGAAGGAGTGGTTCTAGAAAAGATCACTAAAAAAAATAATGAAATTATATTAGATTATCTATACACTAAAGAATTTAAAGGAGTAGGTGAAAAATTTACTACCCTTGCAGAAGAATCTTATAATAGTGGGATTATTTTCTATATTCCCAGAAATATTAAAATAGATAAGCCTATTAAAATTGAATTTAATATGGATGAAGAAAACCCTGTTGCTATTAACCAAAATATTATAGTGGTTGAAGAAGGAAGTGAAGGAACCATTATTATGGATTATACCACTTCTGAAAAAGTAAAAGCTTTTCATAATGGGCTTACTAAAATATATGCTAAAGAAAATTCAATAATTAATATAATAAAAATCCAAAGAATGAATGATATATCCCATAATTTCGATTCTAATATTGCTTTTGTAAAAGGTCAGGGGCAAGTAAATTGGATATCTATAGAATTAGGTAGTGGTATTAGTAGCTCCAATTATTCTAATTTTTTAGAAGATGAGGCTAGTGAAGCCAATCTTTACTCTATATATTTAGGAGATGGAAACAGAGAAATTGATCTAGAATATTCTATGATTCATAAAGGTCCTAGAAGTATCAGTAATATTGAAACTAAAGGTGTCCTTATGGATCATTCTAAAAAGGAATTCAAAGGCAATTTAGATTTTAAAAAAGGAGCTAGACTTTCTAAAGGAATAGAAGAAGAATATGTAATATTACTAGACCCTACTGTAAAATCCAACTCTATCCCAGCTCTACTATGTCATGAAGACGATGTAGAGGGAGAACACGCTGCAAGTGCTGGACAAATTAATGAAAATAAACTTTTTTATCTTATGAGTAGAGGATTAGAAGAAAGGGAAGCAAAAAAGTTGATTGTTGAAGCCTCTTTTAGACCAATAATCGATAAAATACCCTTTGAAGATTATCGTAAAATAGTAATCGATGAAGTTGAGAGGAGACTTATGAATGGTAAAAATTAATCCAGAAGAAATCAAAAAAGATTTTTCAATATTTAACCAAAAAGTTCATGGTAATAGATTAGTATATTTGGATAATGGGGCTACTACACAAAAGCCCCTCCAAGTTATTAAAGCTATGGATAAATATAATAATCTATCTCATGGTAATCCTCATAGGGGAGCACATAAGCTAAGCATATCAGCAACAGAAGCCTATGATTTATCTAAGAAAAAGGTTATAAGATTTATAAATGCTAAATATATAGATGAAATTATCTTTACAAGAAATACTACTGAATCATTAAATCTAATTGCCTATTCCTATGGAAAGAAATTTATCAAACTCCTCGCGGTTCATATTCTTCGAGCAACTCCCAGATCTCGCGTTCGATCTCGAAATCTGAAATGATCTCCCATACACCCAAGTCATATCGAAACCACCGCCCGCGGCTGTAGATCGTATCTGGATAACGTTTCATGTACTCACGGCCCAGTTCGGTAT
>NZ_DATHXO010000319.1:0-1641 GCF_035459645.1 Schnuerera sp. | reverse complement strand
TATGTATAAAATATAAAGCAAGGAGTTTTAATATGAATAAAATATTATTGATTAATAGGTTGAATCCTCAAGATTATTCGGATGAAAAACAGAAGATTTTTTTTATGATAGGTGGTATGAATATTCCTAGTACTGAAAATCGAATTATAGACGTAATTCATCAATCTAACATTGTAGAACCAGATGATATGGTATTAAAATATAATGGAATTGAACTTAATATAAGTATTCAACAAATACCTGCTGTTGTTAAATTATTGAGCAGCGAAAATTTTTCTATATACGAGATATATCAGCCTTATAATCCAGAAGGATAATACGAAACTCCCTTTTTTTATAACTTAAGGGAGTTACACTATGTACATATTTATCAAGGATAGCTATTGACTTAGCTATCCTTTTTAAATTTAAAATAATAATTCTAAAAGTTTTAATTATTTTAGGTTAGCATATAAATAGTACATAGGGGGGATGAATCCATGAGTAAGAGAATAAAAATTATTCTTCTATTATTTATTTTAATATTAATAGTTATAATAATAGGAAACTATATTCATCTATTTTTAATAAAAAGGGATATAGGTTATGAAAACAAGGATACTTATTTTAAAATAGATAAAAAGAACCTAGCGATATTAATAGAGGTAGATAGAAAACAGCTTTCTGTTATAGATTTATCATCGAATAAAATAATAAATAACTATGTAATAGCTACTGGGAAAGCTAATACACCTACACCTTTAGGAACCTTTAAAATAATTGAAAAAGCTAAATGGGGTGGCGGTTTTGGTTCTAGATGGTTGGGATTAGATGTACCATGGGGTAAATATGGTATACATGGAACCAACAAGCCTGGTTCTATAGGATTTAATGCCTCAGCTGGTTGTATAAGGATGAGAAATAAGGATGTAGAAGAACTTTATAATACTATAGATTATAATACAACTGTAGCTATTACAAATGGAGACTATGGACCTTTTGCTTATGGATTAAAAGATCTTAAACCTGGAGATAGCGGAGCGGATGTAATGGAAGTTCAAAAAAGATTGAAGATTAGAGGATATTATACTGGAGCTCTTGATGGAATATACGGTGAAGGGATGAAATATTCATTAATTCAATTTTTAAAAGATAATAATATTTCTTTAACAGATACTGTAGGATATGAAATATATGAAAAATTAAATATAATTCTCATGGATTAATAGATATTGTGATTAATATTACAAACTTTGGATATATATAATACGTATAGTTAATAAGATACAAATACAATATTATTAATTGACTTTAGGAGGTTAAAAAATGGCATCTGAAAAATTATTAAAAGAATTAAATGATCAATTTAATTTTGAGCTTTTGTCAGGATATTATTATATGGCTATGGCAGCCTATTGTGCAGATGAAGATTATAATGGATTTGCAAATTTCTTTATAGTTCAAGCTCAAGAAGAATATACCCATGCTATGAAGTTCTTTGATTTTATTAATGATATGGGTGGAAGAGTTACAACATTAGCAATGGAAGAGCCAAAGAATGATTACAATAATTTAGTAGAAGTTTTTGAAACAGCACTATCCCGTGAAAAGCTTGTAACAAGCAAAATTAATAAATTATTGGATTTAGCTCATGAAGAGAAT
>NZ_DATHXO010000318.1:0-6311 GCF_035459645.1 Schnuerera sp. | reverse complement strand
AACTGTATTCTTTTTTGCAATGGTTATCATATCTTTAATAGTTGCAATAACATTCTTTACAAGTGGACACTGGTCTTTTTCTAACATTTCAATGGAAGGAGGACTTTTCCCAAATGGATTTAGAGGTGTATTTATTGCTTTTGCTGTATTTTCATTAAAATTCATCGGCTTTGAGATGACTCCAACGATGATAGAAGAGACAAATTTTCCAGCTAGCAAAATGTGGAAAGTGATTTTATCAGCATTATTTGTTCCAGCGATTTTATATTTCATCGTTGTATTTGCAATGGGAGGTTTAGCACCGTGGGGCGAAATTAGCGAAATGAGCATGCCAGAACCGGAATTAGTAGCAAAACTAGGAATACCAGCTATAATAGGAATTATTGCTATTATATCTGGAATTTTACATGCATTTACTACTTTAATGGGTTTTTGGACTTCATCTGCAAGAGTATTATATGGTGCAGCACAGTTGAATCAACTACCTAAAGCATTTATGAAACTAAATAAGTATGGACAGCCAATAATTGCCAACTTAGTCGTTTTATTCTTTGCAGTATTTTTCTGTATGTTTACAGGCGAAAACTGGGTACAATATATTTATGCTGTATCTTGTATAGCTGCTGGTTTAGTATACTTTATATGTTGTTTAAGTGCATTAGTTTTAAGAAAAAAACATCCTGAATGGGAAAGACCATATAGAGTACCTGGGGGCAATGGCTTGTTTGTAGCGGGTATGATTATAGGAATATGGATAATTATAGGTTCTTTATTAGAACTTCCTTTAGGAGGATATATTTCATTAGCTATATATTTAATTATTGGATTAGCATTATATTTGCTAATGGAATCATATAGAAAGAAATATCCAGAAAAATACAAATTAATAACCTTAACACCAGACGATATAGAAAAAGTTGATTATTAATAAGTATTGATAGTTTTAAAAAAATATGGGGGTGTTTATGTGAAAGTAATTTCAGGCAGTAAAGTTATTTATAAGTTTACACATGATATGGAACACGTTGAATCCATTATTCCAAAAGAGGTTGTAAAAGTTGAATCTAATGATTGTTTTTTTCAGCAAATAGTTAGAGAAGATCAAGTTATGACAGAAATTGATTATGATAAATTAAATCCAGCTACAGGACCTATTTATGTAGAAGGAGCTGAGCCTGGTGATTTACTAAAAGTTAAAATTCTTGATATTAATGTGGCTGATAAAGGTGTTGCTGCTGCAGTACCAGGTGAAGGTGCATTGGGAGACCAAGTAAATAATTCTACAATTCGAATAATCGATATAGAAGATGGCTATGCAATATTCAAGGGAGTTAAGCTTCCAATTAAACCTATGATAGGTGTAATTGGAGTAGCACCTGCAGTGGAAGATGGAAATTGGCCAACGGAGACTCCATGGAAGCATGGTGGCAATATGGATACTACGGATATTAAGAAAGGTTCAACCTTATATTTTCCAGTAAATCAAAACGGAGCTTTATTAGCTCTAGGTGATTGTCATGCTGTTATGGGAGATGGAGAACTTTGCTTTACTGGTTTGGAAATTCCTGCAGAAGTTTTACTTGAAGTTGATGTAATTAAAGAAAAAACGATAGAATGGCCTTTAGTAGAAACAGAGGAACACACTATGGTTATTGCATCTGGCGAAGATTTAGAGGAAGCATTGTATTCAGCTACTAACGAAGCAGTAAAATATATAATGAATAGCTTGAAATTGGAATGGGAAGATGCTTATATTTTGGCAAGCCTTTCAGTAGATTTAAAAATTTCACAAGTAGTTGACCCTAAGAAAACCATAAGAGCAGCCATACCTAAAGATGTAGTTCCTACTGAAAGAATAATTGAATCTTTAAAATAATTAAATTGAGAATAAGGACTGTTCTCTCAGTCTTAAAGTTAAATGTCGCCAACTAGGGATTTGATGCCTCAGTTGGCCTTATTTTTATGGAAAAATAATTATTTAAAGAAATTACATATAAAAATCTACCTTGACAAAATTTGATATTTAAAATAGAATGAAAATAAGCATAAGTAATCAAAAAACACCAGATACAAGCATGAAAATAAAAGAGTACTATCATAAACATGCAAAGGAGAGTAAATATGTTTGCTGAAGAACGCCGATTGAAGATAGCGGAAATGATAAATAGAGGAGATAGTGTAAAGGTAGCTCCATTGGCTAAGGAGTTTAATGTATCTGAATCTACAATTAGAAGAGACTTAAATCAATTAGAAAAGTTTGGACTTATAATGAGGACTCATGGAGGGGCTGTATCTACAGAGATTAATAAATTGGAAGCCACTTTTGTTGAAAAACAGGATAAATATTCAGAAGAAAAAGAAACAATAGGTAAAATTGCAGCACAACAGATAAAAGATGGAGACACTGTGATACTAGACTCTGGAACTACTACTTGGTACTTATCAAAATTCATCAATGCTAAAAATATAACCATCATAACTAACTCTATTGCATTGGCTAACGAATTATCCAATAGAGAAGATATTCAATTAATAAATACTGGTGGAATTATAAGGAGTAATACTAAGGCGCAAGTAGGTTCTATTACAGAGAAAGCTATAAGACAGTTTAGAGTAGATAAAGCATTTTTAGGAGCAAATGGAATATCGTTAAAATCTGGAATAACTACTCCAACTTTACAAGAAGCTGGAGTAAAACAAGCAATGATGGATGTAGCTGACAAGGTTTATCTATTAGTAGATGAATCCAAATTTGAACAAGTATATTTTTCTTGGATATGTGATATTAAGGATATTGATTACATGATAACTAATAAAAAAAGACCTAAAGAGGAAATGAAGTATTATGAGGATATAGGTATTAATATTTTGATTTAATACTGAAGGAGGATAATATGATCTATACTGTAACATTAAATCCAGCTATAGATAAGACTATAGTTATAGATGAATATAAAAGAAGTAAAGTAAATAGAAGCTTAGTTTCTAGAAAAGATGTAGGAGGCAAAGGGATTAATGTGTCTAAAGTTCTAAAAGTCCTAGGTATAGATAGCGTATGTACAGGTGTTTTGGGAGATGTAAATTCAAATTTTTTTCTAGACTACTTAGAAGGTTTAAGAATTAAAACAAATTTTTATATTATCCCTGGAGAAAATAGAACCAATATAAAGATTGTTGAAAAAAATTATAAGACTATTACAGATATAAATGATAAAGGCTTTAAAGTAGAAAATGAAGAATTAAAAGATTTTTTAAAATTTTTTCTAGCATTAGTAAAGGAAGGAGATTTAGTAATATTATCTGGTAGTTTACCTGAAGGAATTAATAATAATATTTATAGAGATATAACTCAAATATTAAAAGAAAAATCCGTTAGGGTAATTTTAGATGCAGATGGAAATTCAATGATTAAGGGTGTAGAGGCTATACCATACGCCATAAAGCCAAATATTCATGAATTAAAGAACATAGTAGATGTAGATGAAAAAGACATAAATTCCATATTAAAAGGGGGAAGGGATTTAATTAATAAAGGAATAGAAAAAGTATTGATTTCTCTAGGAGCAGAAGGTGCAATATATATCACTAATAAAAATACGTATATTTCTGAAGGAATTGAAGTACCGATAGAGAGTACTGTAGGTGCAGGAGATGCAATGGTTTCAGGATTGATTTATTCTATTAAAAATGATCTTACTGATTATGAGACACTTAAATTAGCCATAGCTTGTGGTACGGCTAAGGTTATGACTGAAGGTACAAAAATACCGGATATAGATATAATAAGAGAAATATCAAAAGATATTATCGTAAAATCCCTATGATAAAGGAGAGAGGATTATGGAAATTGAAAAACTATTAACATCAAATAGAATTTCTTTTGATTTGAAAGGAGGTAATAAAGAAGAAGTTATAGACGAATTAATAGAACTTTTATATAAGGATGGGGCAGTTACTAATAAAAAAGATTTTAAATTAGCAGTTATAAAAAGGGAGGAACAGTTTTCTACAGGCATTGGCCATGGAATAGGAATACCTCATGGTAAAAGCGACGCTGTATCAATGGCTTCTATAGCTTTCGGAATAAGTAAAGATGGAGTTGATTTTGATTCTATGGATGGTCAGCCAGTTAACTTAATATTTTTAATAGCAGTACCAAAGAATTCTGATGATATGCATTTAAAAATACTAAGTTTTATATCAAGAAGACTTATGCATAGTGATGTAAGAGGAAAGTTAATGAAAGCTCAAAGCTATGAAGATATATTAGAGGCTTTCTAAAATATTTGAAAGGGGGAAATATAATGAAACTTTTAGCAGTAACATCTTGTCCTACTGGGATAGCTCATACCTATATGGCCGCAGAAGCTTTACAAATGGCAGCAGAAGAATTAGGCGTAGAAATCAAGGTAGAGACATATGGGTCTATTGGCGTAGAAAATGAAATAACAGAAGAAGAAATAAATGGAGCCCATGCAGTAATAATAGCTGCAGACACTAAAATTGATAAGACAAAATTTGAAGGACTTCCTATTGTGGAGGGAACTGTACAAGACGCAATTAAGAATCCTAAACAACTAATTGAAGAGGCTATGAAATTGGAGAATACTAAGGAGGATGTTGTAAAGTTTCCTAAATCAAAAGATAGACATACACAAGGTAAAAAAGGACCATATCAACATCTAATGACTGGAGTATCATACATGATACCATTTGTAGTAGCAGGTGGTATATTAATAGCAATATCCTTTGCTTTTGGTATACATGCTGCTGATAATGAAGGGACTTTACCTTGGGCTTTAAGTTTAATTGGTGGAGGTTCAGCCTTTGCTCTTATGATACCAATATTATCTGGATTTATAGCTTTTTCAATTGCTGATAGACCTGGATTAGTACCAGGAATGATAGGGGGTATGCTATCAAGCCAAATAGGTGCAGGATTTTTAGGTGGAATTATTGCAGGATTTTTAGCAGGTTATACTATAGTTTTATTGAGAAAATGGATAAAGTTACCTAAAGCAATGGAAGGGCTTATGCCAGTATTAGTTCTACCTTTGCTGTCATCATTAATTGTGGGTTTATTAATGATTTATGTTATTGGTACTCCTGCAGCAGCAATGAATGCAGGATTATCTAATTGGTTAGATAATCTACAGGAAGGTAGTGCAATAATATTAGGGCTTGTTCTTGGTTTGATGATGGCATTTGATATGGGAGGACCAATTAATAAAGCTGCCTACACCTTTGGAGTAGGGACTATTGCAGCTGGGCAATCTTCATCAGTGATGGCAGCAGTTATGGCGGCAGGTATGACACCACCTATAGGCATAGGTATTGCAACTCTTATTTATAAAAGAAAATTCACAAAGGAAGAAAAAGAAGCTGGAAAAGCAGCATTAGTTTTAGGAATATCCTTTATAACAGAGGGGGCGATTCCCTTTGCAGCTGCTGATCCAATAAGGGTAATACCTTCCTTAATGGCAGGGTCTGGTGTGGCTGGAGCATTGACAATGCTATTTAAAGTTAAATTAGCAGTCCCTCATGGAGGAGTTTTTGTACTTCCAATTCCAAATGCAGTTGAAGGAGTACTTCTATATACTGTGTCTATATTAGTTGGAGCTTTAATTACAGCAGTTATGGTAGGAAATTTAAAAAAATCCATAGATTAATAAATTATCGATACTGATTGTATTATTTGCAAGTATTAAAGTAAGACTTAACAAGAAAAATTTCGCCAAGCTAAGGTATTAAAAAAACCTTGTGTTTGGCGAAATTTTTTAATTGCATATTTATAAAAATCGTTAGACAAATTTCATTCATATAAGAGTTTATTAGATATATAAAAACATCATAATAAAAAGTAAAAACATTTAACAAAAAGGAAAATAATAGAAATTATAACATAAAGTCGGAAAACAATCCTATAGTGATTACAAAATACTACAAATTATTTAAGAGGTTGTCTGTAAAATAGAATAAAAGTACAAGCTAATCAAAACTTCACATCTAAAAAGTAGTAATGTAACGCTGTTCTATATTTCATAATAACTACAAAATCACAAAGAGAGGAGGAAAATTAAAAAAACAAGTAAATAAGAGGTGAGCTAAGGATGGCATGTAAAAAACAGAAAAAAGCATTGTGGATGATTATAGCAGTAATTTTATCAATTTCTATACTCCCTTTAGAATCACATGCCCATATTAGTGATATTGCAGGTTATTGGGCAGAGGAAGTAATATTAGAATGGATTGAAAAAGGATTAGCGAATGGTTATTCTGATGGAACCTTTAAGCCAAATAATGATATTACA
>NZ_DATHXO010000317.1:0-1953 GCF_035459645.1 Schnuerera sp. | reverse complement strand
CTCCCAACGCATTTAATAATTTAATTATTATAGGAGTGCCATCTTTAGTTTTTCCCACATATGCTACATTGTCGTGATAATCTGCAGGAGTAGGATTTGTGTTTTTTCTATTCACTGTAGCTGTTCCATCTCCATTATCAGTTAATTCCATATTTACAAATACTTTAGTAAATAAACTTGCTTCCATCTGCATAGCTGTAAACTCTAGCTGTGGCAATTCTTCCTCATATACTGTATCTCCTACTATATGGCCTTTCTTCCCATCTACTTCTATATGTCTCATAGTTAAGTTTGAGTTGAAATCTCCACCTCTGACATATCCAGCTTCCATCTCATCTACTTCATCAAAATTCACAAAAAACTTACCCTCTCCTAAACCTATTTTACTAAAATCTTTATTCATCATCTATCCCTCCATCTTAGTTGAAATTCAAACCTTAATTCATTCCAGTATTGCTTGTCAGTGATACTAGACAAATCATTCAATATAACAAAATAGACACTAGCTGATGTTTCTTCTTTAGCATAGTGCCATTTATCCAGTAATTTTATTATTTTATTTTGAACATTTAATAGTTCCATTATGTTTGAATATCTTAAATCTATAACAATTTGCCCATCTACTCTCGCATAGCTTTTATCGAATATATCTATATCAAATAAAATATAATTATCTGTTAGTGAAGTATACTTATACCTAACATTTACATCACTTAATTCATTTAATTTTAAATTTATCTGCTGGATAAAATCTTTAATCATTTTCCCACCAACTTTGTGAAAATATCTTGCATCATATCACTATATCTTTTCATATTATTTTTTACAGTAGGTTCTAAGAAAGGCCTTGTCTTTTCCTGCTTTGGTGCATACTTAACATTACTGCCTATATGCAAAGTATCTTTTGATAGTTGCCCCTGTGGGTTGTCTTCGCTATGAATATTTCCTTGTAAGTCTGCTGTAACCTGCCCTTTCTTGTCTCCAGCTACATAAGTTACAGACGCCCTCATTCTACCTGTGTCAACCTGCTTGTTCCCTGTTATTTTCAAAGTTACATCTCTTTGAGCTTCTAACCCTACTGCCTCTAGTGAAGTTTCTGATGCTTCCTTTATAGCCTCTAATATTTCTTTTTTGTATGACTTGTAATTACTCATCATACCACCTCTTTCAATAACACTTTTAGATGA
The DNA here is from genome assembly GCF_035459645.1 of Schnuerera sp. Lineage (NCBI taxonomy): Bacteria > Bacillati > Bacillota > Tissierellia > Tissierellales > Tepidimicrobiaceae > Schnuerera > Schnuerera sp. The sequence goes on along the minus strand of NZ_DATHXO010000317.1, from coordinate 766 downwards.
TGGTCTCTAGAAATAGTATTCTTAGGCTCACTTGCTACTCTGTAATTATCTATATAGTCATCCTTGCCTATAGACTTTGTAATCGCTGTAACCTCAATATAGGCCTTGTAGTCTACACTTATATTCCTAGCTCTTGCGTACTCTAATTCACTACTACCAGCTTGATTGATTATTCCTCTAATTGTATGAGAGACTTCAACTTCTTCCTCTACACCAAAGTCATTTGTAACTAATTCTATTTTTTTAAGTGTTAAATCTGTATAGTAATCTTCAATAGCCATAGTTACCACCTATCCTGCCATCTTAATTTGTTATTAGCTGTCGGAATATCAGGATATACTCTCCTATATTTGTTTAATTTATCTTTATATATTTCTTCCCAACTCTGGTCTTTAGAAAAGCTGATTGAATAATCATCAATACTTTCAGAAGCTAATCCTATCTTGCTTTCATCAAAGTTTCCTACTTCCATTGCTAATTCTATAAAGTGTTTTGGTGGAGTAGAACCATAAATTACAGAAGTTTCCTCTGTGCTTTCAGTTCTTAATTGTTCTTTTACTATTATTTCATTAACTGTAGCACTTTCTATTTCATATATTCCATCATTCAAATAACTACCTTTGATTATTACATACATTCCTACCAGATATGTTTGAGTGAATGTTCCTTTGATTGAGTTTGTTGCAAATTCATACATTCCACTTTCTCTAGATTTGATAAAGTGATTATTTATACTATCCATTACTTCTATCATTCAATCACTTCC
>NZ_DATHXO010000316.1:0-1721 GCF_035459645.1 Schnuerera sp. | reverse complement strand
GGCTTGGTAAAGGGTCTAGAAAACAATTTTGCAGATCCTAAAATCCCCTATAATGAGGCAAGACTTTCAATTAAAGAAATAATTAAAAAATATGAAGATTATCTTGATAACCAAAATGATATTTATAGAAATAGTTTTATATCTGGATATCTTAAAGGATTTGAAAAGGGATATAATGAAGGTGTTAGCGCTGGTAGTTCAACTAATAAAGCTGATGTAAAGACAAAATACACGGACTATGCTGATTCATTGGGGTTATTACTAGGAGAGATTTATGGACATAAAGATTTTTATGCTAATAAAAGTGCTAACATAAATAGATCTTTACCTTCTAATAAAGCATTGACTGGAATGTTTAATCTAGATAAATTAAGTTACCAAGATAGATATGCATTTTTAAATACTTTTAAAGGGAAATTTAGAGAGGGTTATCAAGAAGGGTATGGAAAAGCAAATTTTAAACCTATGGAAATTTCCTATGAAGAAGGAGTTGCTCAAGGGGAATATTTTGGCAATATTTTAGGGCGGACAAGTGGTACCAAGGATTATTTTGAAAATAAAACTAGAGATTATATGAGGAATATCCCTTCAAATGGTACTATTATAAGGGAGTATTCTTTAAATAAAGATGGCAAAAAGTACAGAGAAGGTTTCTTAATAGGTTTTAGAAGAGCATATGAAGAAAGTTATAATGAAAGTTTTAGAACTATGAATGTAGATGAACATAGAAGATCTTACGAAGAAGGATATGAAGAAGGTTTGAGTGCTGGACTAGACAAAGGAGAAATAGAAGCTACTGAAGATTATTATTTAAAACTAGAAAATAATTGGAAAAGATACTTTCCAACAAAAAGTTGTTTAATAAGGGAGTATAGTCTTAGTATAGAATCAAAAAATTACAGGAATGGATTTTTTAGTGGATATCTTGATGGATTAGCACAAGGATATGGGGACAAGTATCGAGAATTGAGTCAAGAGACTATAGAAAAGAAATCAAAAGTAGAGGAGGTGCCCATTTCAGGAGGAGAAGTTGAGAGTTTTGATAATACATTTTTTTTAAAAATAGAAAAAGGAACTTATTATAATCCGGTAATTGTTAAACTGGATGTATTACCAGATGAATTTTATTCTTTGGATGAAGGTTTTATAAAGGTTTCAGATTACTATAAGATTAATGTAACTAATAAATCCTATGCAAAAGATAACGAAAAAGATATAGAATTAATATTTGAATACTATGGTAAAAATAATGGTGGTATTTACAAACTAGTAAATGACAAATGGTTATATATACCTTCTTATATTGAAGATGGTTATATTAAGGCTTTTGTTACACCAAATTCATTCAAAGGAAAAGCGAACGTATATTCTGTATTAATAGACAAAAATTCAAAACATTTATTGGATATAAGAGACCATTGGGCTAAAGATGAAATAACAGCCTATCAAAGAAGAGGAATAGTTTCTGGATATTCTGATAATACATTCAGACCAGATGAGAAAATTTCCAAAGGAGATTTTTTAATAATACTGAGTAAAGTTTATAATTGGGAAATACCTAATAAAGATAAAACTACTGATTATGAAGAAACAATTAGTTATGCAATTGATAAAGGATATATCAGTAATATTTATAAGGCAAATGAAAAGGTTACATATAGAGAAATGGAAACAATAATGAGAAAAGTTACAGGTTATGAAAATTTCCATTGGTATAATTT
>NZ_DATHXO010000315.1:0-2227 GCF_035459645.1 Schnuerera sp. | reverse complement strand
AATGGTCTGAGATATAATAGAATTTATTTCAATAGGTCCTTTGTATTCTTCCCTATTAACCTTGACTCGCCATTGATTAGCATCATCTAGGCCTATAAAGCTCAAGTTTTCTATCATAGTAGTACCGGGAGCTACACCTTTTTTTAGTGTAGAATAATGTATATTTTCTTCCAACTGAAAAGCATCAGGCATTTTTATATGGGCTTCAGTCAACTTTATGATGGCATAGCCTTTTACTTTGCCAGCATCAGCAGCCAATAGTATTAGATACTGTTCGGGCTCTGCTTTTATATTGTCTCCTGCCCTAAACTCTATACCCATAGTTTTACTATCTAGTTCAGGTATTTCAGGTTCGGCATCTTGGATTACATACATCCATGTAATGTTATTTCCGATAGAAGGACTTTCAGATAAAGCTTCAAATTTTGTAGTACCATCTTCATCGCCTTTTATAGGTCCTATATAGTTTCTATTTTCAGCAAGCAATATTGCAGCTGGATCCTTTATCATATCTTTACTTATTTCATCAAACAATATATATGCCTTTATTCTACCATCATCATCAGTAGCTAAAATCAACAATTGGTCTTCAACAGTTATTTCTATATCCCTTTCAGGAATATAATCCATACTTCCATCTAGGATATTGTTTAGCATTGGGGAAGGTAAATCCTTTCCTACCTTAAACATCCATTTAGTAGCATCTTCTATAGTATCTAAAGCCAATCCAATGACTTTAGTGGTTCCTGTTTTCGAGCCTTTTTCTAATTTAATACTTATATCGTCAATTTTAGGTGCTGTTAGTCCTTTCACCTGTCCATCTTCTAATTTGAATATCTTATATCCTTCAACTTTTCCATCCATGGCTGCTAATAATAATAAATACTGTCCTTGCTCTATTTTTATATTTTCATTAGTATTATATGGCGTACCTTCAATCCTACTGTGAATAATGGGAATTTTAGGCTTATCATTGGAAATTATATATTTCCATTCTGCATTTTCTTCCAATTCTAATTTAGTAAATCTTGTAGTACCATCTTCATCCCCAGGAACTGGACCTTCATAATGGATAGTTTGTTTTAGCAATATAGGTGGTTTAGACAAACTATCCTTTCCAATCTCAAATATCCTATAGCCTACTGCTTTATTCTCATCATCAACAGCTACGAGTACAATGTATTTCCTAAAACCTTCTACCAAATTATGCAACTCATCTTCATTGGCTACGGTTATTTCAGAATCAATATTATAATCAATAGGTTTATCTAACTTATCGCCTTTATATACTTTATCTATAGGAATGTTTGATACCATCACTTGCCATTTAGTAGCACCTTGTGGCAATTCATCTAATTCACTAATAATTATAGTTCCTGCGTTTACACTGCCGGGTTCTACTTTACCTACTTCAAGCTTTATCGCTTCTTCTTTAGGTGATTTTACCATATCATCTGTTATTTTTATATTGGCATAACCTTTAATTCTATTATTATTGTCTACAGCGTACAGAACTAAGTATTTGCCCACATCTACATATATATCATTACCTTTATTATAATTAACCCCATCACCAAGCAGAGTGTCTTTAGCCATTGGTGGTATTTTTTCATCTTTTATTTTAATCATCCATTTAGTAGCACCACTGGGAGTGTTCAACCTTTCAATCTTAGTAGTTTTTTCTTTAGTGCCTGGTTCTGGGGTAGAATAATGGGTACTTCCCAGAAGTATAGCGTTGGATGCGCCTTGATATTCTTCAATCCTACCTTTATCCTTGTCATCTATCTCATCAAAACCTGTAGCCATACTTTTTGTTAATTTATTTAGTTCTCCATCAATATAATCTTTATTATCAATTATATATTTTTCGATATCTTCAGGGTTTGTAATCCCTATATTATTAAGTATTTGTCCCAATTTTTCTACTTGTTTATCTTCTTCTTGGGCTATATTTACATATTTGTTATTATCAATTTCTCGATAAAATTTATTAGTATCAGCGCCAGCTAAAATATCCTGCAAAAGCTCATCAACATCTGCAGAACTATCTGCTTTATATATTTTTTTAAGACCAGTATGTATAATATCCCCTGGTGCTGCGTAGGCAAATGTACTGGTTGTAATTATAGCTAAAAAAAGTATAAAAGCCACAATTCTTTTTTGCAAAATAATCACCCTTTCTTATGATAATAAAACCCGAGATTCTTCGCTTACGCTCAGAATGACA
>NZ_DATHXO010000314.1:0-5090 GCF_035459645.1 Schnuerera sp. | reverse complement strand
TTACAACAAGAAAGAATAGCTCACCTTAAAGAATATAAAAAAGGTATGATGCAGAGAATATTTAGCCAAGAAATAAGATTTAAAGATGAAAATGGCCAAGATTATCCTGATTGGGAAGAGAAGAAGTTGGGAGAAGTGGTTAAAAGAAAAAAAGGCAAGGTTGTCGAATTTACTAATAATGGGGAATATCCAGTGATTGAAATAGAATATTTTAACACAGGAAGAATAATGAACTACACAAACACGGACAATGGTGTTTGGTGTGAAGAAAAAGATGTTTTATTATTATGGGATGGATCACAATCCGGAAATATATTTACAAATATAAGTGGGATTGTAGGTTCTACGATAATGCGTTTAAGACCTATTAATGTGAATAATGTTTTTCTAACATTAGCCCTAAAACATGATAAATTATATATTAAGAGTATACGGGAAGGTTCTGGTATACCTCATATACCTAAAGATTTTCTTACTCATTATGTTGTCAATCTCCCTTCCCTACCAGAACAACAAAAAATAGCTAACTTTCTATCCTCAATAGACAAAAAAATAGAATTAGAAGAAGAAAAGTTAACTAAACTTAAAGAACTTAAAAAAGGATTAATGCAGAGGATGTTTGTGTAGAGCAATAAGATATGCAATAGTTCAAGCAGTATCTATCTATGAATCAAATAATAGTTGTATGAATATACCAAAAGAACGGGTAGATTAGGAGTAGTTCACACTGCATTATGTATATAATTGACTTTTTACAAAATCAGTAATATAATCGAATTGAGCCAAAAAATAATTAAAAAGGGGAGCTAGATTAATCTGGCTGAGAGGAAGCTATACTGTTTCGACCCATAACCTGAACTGGATAATGCCAGCGGAGGGAAATATTGATTAGATTATAATATTTTATACCCTTTGTCCAGTTTAGGAGAAAGGGTATTTTTATGTATTCGAGAGTATAGTTTTTGCTATGATGGGCTAACTAAGAAAAAGGAGGAATACAAATGCCAAATGTTAATGTGAGTTTACAAGTTTTGCCAAGGGTTCCAGATGAACATATTTATGATGTTGTGGATAAGGTTATTGAGCTTATTCAAGAGTCAGGAGTTAAATACGAAGTAGGACCAATGTAAACAACAATAGAAGGAGAGCTTGATCTTCTTTTAGAAATTGTCAAAAAAGCTCAGGAGGTTTGTATAAAAGAAGGAGCAACTAGAGTGATATCTATGGTTAAAATAGATTACAAACCAGAAGAAGCAGGTAAAATTTTAGTAAAATATGTACCAGAATTAGAGGAGAAAATGGTAATAGCAAGTCAAAAATATTTAGCAAAGGAATATAAGGCAGAAGCTCCAAAATGGGGAGAAATGAAGAAAGAAGTTTGGACAACTTATGGTAAATGGATGTTTGATAATGGATTATTAGAAAATGAACTAAAGGCATCCATACTTTTTATTACCCACGATATTGATGAAGCTATTTTTCTATCTGATAAAATATATGTTTTCTCAGAAAGGCCTGCATCTATTAAGTCTATATTTGAAGTAAACATAAATAGACCGAGGGACAATAATACTTTTACTAGCATGGAATTCAATCAAATGAAAAAGGAAATATTAAATTTGTTATAGGAGGTTAAAACATGGCTATCTTTGATAATGAAGCGATTAATTATGACCAGTGGTATGAATCGAAATTAGGGGAATTTGTAGATAAGGTAGAAACAGAATTAGCTTTTTCCCTTTTTAAACCTACTTCAGGAATGAAAATATTAGACGTAGGCTGTGGAACAGGAAACTTTAGTATTAAACTAGCTGAAATGGGCTGTAAGGTTGTAGGCATAGACATATCAGAACAAATGCTTAATAAAGCAAGAAAGAAATCCAAAGATAAGGGACTAGATATTGAATTTCATTCTATGGATATATATAATATAAACTTCCCTAACGAAAGTTTTGATGGAGTTTTTTCTATGGCAGCCTTTGAGTTTATAAAGGAGCCCCAAAAAGCATATGATGAAATGTATAGAGTGTTAAAGAAAAATGGAAACTTGCTAATCGGTACAATTAATAGAGATAGCAAATGGGGAGAGCTTTATCTTTCAAAGCCATTCCAAGAGAATAGTGTATTTAAATATGCAGATTTTAAATCTATGGATGATTTAAAATCATGGAATATTAAGGAAGTTGTTGATAGTGGAGAGTGCTTATTTATTCCACCTAATATAGAAGAAAAGGATATTAGTATAGAACTTGAAAAACAACTTTCATCTAGTGAAAGAGGAGGGTTCATATGTGCACTATGGAAAAAGGAAGCATAATTTCTTGTCAAATTACCTATTTCCCTATCGATTCAAAAAAATATTTAGATGAGATCGATGAAGTATTAGATTTAATTAAAGACTCAGGTTTAGACCATAATGTAGATATTTTATCTACTACAATTAGGGGAGAAGCAGATAAAATATTTAACTTAATTGCTAATATTCATAAGGAAATGTCACATAAAAATTGTAATTATACTATGAATATTATGGTTTCTAACATTTGTGGTTGTGGATTATAATAAATAAAAAGACCTTAGGCGAAATCATCTACTTTGAGTGAATTCTCTTTTCTGGTAAGGATTAAAATAAGATTTAAACCAGAAAAGAGAATTTTTAATTTATTACAGATATACAAAACCCTATAATAATTGCAGTTAATAAATTAGGATTATTAAAAGATATTAAGATGATTAAAAACAATTGTACTATATATATAATTAAAATATAATAATTATATACTCTTAATATAAAAAAATCATTATGCTAGGAAGTGACAAAATGAACAAAAGAAAGACTATAGCTGGAATATTTTTAATAGCTTTTTTATCAATAACTGTTATGTCTATTATAGACGGTATTGTGAATCCTGGTTATATGTATAAATCCGCTATAAAAATAATTATGTTTTTGCTAATTCCATTAATATATACTGCATATGACAATACCATTAATCTTAAAGATATATTTAAGGTTAAGAGTAAGAAAAAGTTATTTGCATCAATATTTCTTGGGATATTAGTATATATCATAATACTTAGCGCTTATCTAATGTTAAAAGAATTTATAGATTTAAACATTATCAAGAATATATTAGCAGAAAATCTTAAAGTAAATAAAGATAATTTTATTTTTGTAGCATTATATATTTCATTTATTAATTCTCTACTAGAAGAATTTTTCTTTAGGGGATTTATATTTTTGAATCTCAAAAAGTTAATTATATCAAAATATGCATATATTATATCTGCCTTGGCTTTTTCAATTTATCATGTAGCTATAATGAGTAGTTGGTTTAGTCCATTGATTTTTCTATTGGCAATGGTAGGTTTATTTGTAGGTGGAATAATTTTTAATTATCTTAATGAATCAAGTTCAAACATATATAGCTCTTGGCTAGTCCATATGATGGCTAATTTTGCTATAAATACTATTGGATTTATTATGTTTTACGCAGAAATCGGTTATTAATGCTTTTTAAGTAATTTAATAGCTCCGTTATGTTGGGAAACTGATTGCATTACTATTGTACTTTGCTAATGGTTTTTTATGAAACCCTGTTTCCAAAAGACTTATGTAAAATGATGTGCATAATGGGTGACACATAAACGGGTTGACACATAGGTCAACCCCTACAGTATTGGAAACATCATATATTGTAGGGATGGACCTATGTGTCCATCCGGTTTCATACGACACATGATTTACAATTGGCATCGCAATGGTTCTAGCATATATAATGGTTGTGCGTAGGGGCAGACCCATGTGTCTGCCCTCTAATGATAAGACACATCATTTATAATATCTATACCTTGATAAAACAAACTGTTAAGAATACTTGGTTTGAACATTGTTTACATGTATACAATGTAACTAGAAACTATCGCATATTTTACCCCTTAAATTCATTAATTGCTCTTTTAACAACTGATTTTCTTCTTCTAGTAACTTAAGACGTTTGTTTTTACAGGCAATTAAAATATCTTTACTAGATTCCGTCATATTAGCTTTAGATGTTTGTTTTTTATTGATACGATTTTGGTAGTGTAAAACAATCTGTGCTTTTAGAATTCGATAGCTACAGATGCTTCCATCTGTGTCCTCAGCCATAGTTTCCCTTAGGCTCTACTCTACTACCTTCTATATTAACTTAAAGAACTTTCAATTCCAAAGCCTATAAGACCCCCAAGGATTATTAACATAAGTATTATCAGCATAAGTACTCTGTCATATTGATTATTTTTAATATTAATAAATAAAGCTCTTATACATATAAAATAAATACTTCCTACAATAATTAAAGTGTAGCTAAGAAGACCATATTTATATATGTACCATTTCAATATATCAGTAATGAAATTTAAATTAGGTGCCAATGAATTCAATCCCACTTTGTGTACCTCCTAAAGGGCTTGGAGAAAACAATGAATCTTCTAACTATTATAGATAACATAAAATTATTTTTTATGCAAAAGCATTTTCTTTTAGTTTTGTGATCAAGTGAGTCAATAATATTCCTAAAATTGCAGGAAACATCCAACCAAAGCCACTATCAGCAAATGGAAAGGTTTGCATAAACTCTCCTATAAAAGAGGTATTGACGCCCATAGCAGACAGTCCATCTATTAAGCTTACACAAAATGTACCAATAGTTGCACCTAAATAAATCTTTTTGTTTTCAATTAAATTATCAAATACATTTATAATAACTAATACAATAGCGATTGGATATACTACTTTCAAAATAGGATCTGCAAAAGTGATTATATTTTCAACACCGATATTTGAAATGACTATACTTACTATGGTAGATATTATAACAATGGTTTTATAATTAAATTTTTCTTTGCTTATACGACTAAAGAAGTATCCTACAGTGGCAGTAAGACCAACAGATGTAGTAAGACATGCTGAATAAACACATATGCCTAATACTATTTTGCCTAAATTACCTAGAATTGTTTCTGTTATATTAGTAGTCAAAAAGACTTTCTCTATTCCTTGTGGAAATATAGAGCTACCAGTAGCTCCTAAATATAAAAGACCTCCA
>NZ_DATHXO010000313.1:0-1836 GCF_035459645.1 Schnuerera sp. | reverse complement strand
GGGAACTCTAATGAGGAAGATGTATCATTAGATGATTTACTATCCTAGAAAAAAATTTTCAGGATAAATGTATCAAATATCTGAAAAACAATGATATTTACCACATAAATATTCATGGTTCAGGCTGGGGTGGTAAAGGTGCACCTGATATAATAGCTTGTATAAATGGTAAATTTGTAGCCTTTGAGTTGAAAGTTGGGGACAATCAAATGTCCCCTGCTCAAAGGATTCATAAGAAAAGAATTGAAAAATCTAAAGGTTTACATTTTGTACCTAGAAGTTTAAATGAATTTATTGAGACTGTGGAGGAAATAAAGAATGAATGAGATTATAAACCAAATGATAGAATTATATTTCCTAGGTGGTAATATTTATGAAATGTTAGCAGAATACAGATTAAACTTAGAATATAACTATATGAAAAATTTATTTCAAGAGATGCTTAAAGGATGGAGGGATTAAATGGTTATAAGAATTTATAATCTTGAAACAGGTGAGAATTTTGAATTGGATGAGAATATTGAAAATATAGCTGACAAATTAAAAGAAGAAATAGAAAATAGAAATTGGCAAAGTATAGATTGCCGAGTGGATGTACTTGATTATGAATAGTCTTAAAAACATATATTTATTATTAGTAATTATCTGTTTAATATGTCATAGTTATATGATAACCATTTTAAAGAAAAACTATGATGAAATTTTAAACAAACAAAAAAATATTTTAGAAACATTAGATGATTTAATTGAAACAAACAATGAACTTACTTCAGATAAGGAAGAATTTATAGAACTAATTAAAAATATGGAAAAAGATAAGTTAAAACCTCCAAATAGAAATATGATTAGTAGAAATGTGCCTAAGAATAGTTCTAGAAAGACATACATGGACTATAGAAAAATAACCGATAGTTCTAGCAAACAATATGAATTACAGCAAAATAAGGACTGTTACACGACTGATACTGGGTTTAGAAAACTAAACGAATACTATTGTATAGCTGTTGGCACACATTATTCTAATAGTATTGGGGATAAATTAATTGTTCACATGGAAAACGGGGAAAGTTTTAAGGTGATAGTTGCTGATATAAAAGATGATAAACATACTGATGAAACCAATATGCAACATAGAAAAGATGGTAGTGTTATTGAGTTTGTTGTAGATACTAAAAAACTACCAGAGCTGGTAAGAAAAATGGGAGACATTTCTTATATGAATGAAACATTTAGAGGTGAAATTAAAGCAATTATAAAGGAGAATTAACTATGTGGATAAGAAGTCAAAATGGTAATATATTAACTTATTGTCAAACGTTAGGATTTTCAGAAGATGGTTATGGAATAGTAGAGGTTACAGATAATGGTATTTTAATATTGGGTGATTATGAAACACCCGAACAAGCTAAATGTGTAATGGATATGATTTCACAATCTGTAGGACATCAAGTTGGGGTATTTCAAATGCCAAAGGAGGTGAAATAATGGTTAATATTCCTTTAGATGATAAGTACACTTTAATAAGTGATAGTATGAATTATATTATTGAGGAAACTAAAGTAATACAAGATGGAGATAAAAAAGGGGAAACTTATAAAACAGTTTATGGATATTATAGTACTGTAGAAGCTGCTTTAAAAGGATTTAAAGAGCTAAAAATTAGAACATCAGATGCCAAGTCAATTGAAGAATTATTGGAAATATCTAAAGAAACGGATAAGAAAATTGAAAAAATATTAGGAGGTATTTAATATGGATTTTAAAGAATATGTGAAGTTAGCAATGAAAACCAATGTCGAAGATAGGTCGTTTAAGGATAATATATTAAATGGGTTA
>NZ_DATHXO010000312.1:0-3877 GCF_035459645.1 Schnuerera sp. | reverse complement strand
TAATGACAGTGGCTTTTTATTAATATGTTTTTTCTACTTTATATTCATTACTATCCTTTATCATGGCTATAGGTACTTCATTCTGTACATAAGCTGAATCATAGGTAGTATCAATAATAATCCATTTACCATTTATATATGCTTCATTCCAAGCATGGTATTTTTCAATATCTGATTTATATCCCATAAGCAGTTTTGTGGGTATATCTAAACTTCTTAACATTGCAGCCGTTAATACTGCATAATCATAACATATTCCAGATTGGAATTTAAAGGTATCATCTATTGATGGTATGTAATCCGCTTGAACTATATACGCCTTTTCGTTGTCATATTTTATATTGTTTGTTATATAATTGTATATAATCTTGATTTTTTCTTCATCATCTTTAATATCTTTAGTTAACTCTTTTGCATTTTTTATAGCAAGCATACTCTCATTCCAATTTACAATTTGAGTAGATTGTAAATATAAATCTTTTTCATCCTCTAATTCTAACTTCACTGTTTCTTTTTCAACTTGTCTATATTGATTTCCTTTTATATGTTCTAAAATTGAAATAGTATACTCTCCATTACCAAATACCAAAGGATAATTTACACCTAGTTTTAAATCATAATTTTCTTGATTATCATCTTTAGTTATCAAAACTTTCATATTGTCAGTATTCTTACTATAGTTTATCCTTATTATACCCTTGTCCAAATTATTTACATCCACAATAATATTTTTAGCAAAACTTGTAGTAGAAATTAATAAAATAAAAAAGATGACTATTGCGGAATTTAAAATGCGCTTTTTAAACATATTGCTCCCCCTTCGGTAACTGGCTGCCATCTTGATTTCAAGGAAGGCCCTTCAGCTTTGCGTCCTTGGTTTTCACCAAGTTTGTTTTTTCACATTATTATTTTTTCCATACATCTTTATTTATTAGTCAAAATCCCTCATAAATTAGTTCCTCTAAAAAATTCTCGTTCGTAACGATAGGAACCTGTCAACTAAATACTTTAAAAGCTGCTATTTACTAGCAGCTTTCAAAAACTCCATTATCCTATTCAAAAGTTCTTCTGCATTTTTAACCTGAATAGCCATTTTTTCAATAGGACACATATCTGTTTCATCTCTATTTTTAATATAACTACATTTCTTCTTATAACTATACGTTATATTACTTGCCTCTAATATTTCTAAACCAGTATCTGATATTAACTGCCCGTAAACTTCTTTTATACCTATATATTCACATAACATGGCAGCTCCTTTACCTATTACTTTATCTGCAATGGATGATTCTCTTGTTATATCTAACATTTCAGTAGCCAAAGTATACATAGGCTTTATTCCTCTGTCATGGCTTTTAAATATTAAATCTCCATCTTTTACTACGGCTAAACACAGGTTTTCATCTTCTAAGTATTTTTTAGCTAGTTCTATATCTTTCATCTCATTCAACTCCAATTAACGATTTGCTCTCATATATATCTTTCTTCTTAAATATTATTAATCCACAAACAAATCTAAATATTAAATCCAATCCTAATGCAATCCAAATAAAATTAATACTAGTTTTAAAAACAAAAGCTCCTAATAATGAAAGAGGCACCCTAATTAACCATAAGCCTAGCATAGCAATTACCATTGGTATTTTAGAATAACCTGCACCTCTTAAGGCTCCATTCAAAACTCCGTTTATATTCTGAGGGATTTGCACCAAACCCATTACGAATAAATACATGGCTCCTATTTTAATGATTTGGCCATCATTGGTTAATAGCCTCATAACCTGTTTAGGGAAAAATATCAATATTCCCCCAGTAAATATAGTTAATATACTAGTCCATTTAATCAATTGATGAATATATTTCTTCCCTTGTTCCCTATCTTGAGAACCTATTGAATGACCAACAAAAGTAGTAGCTGCTACTCCAAACCCTGCTGCTGGCATATATGAAATAGCTTCTGCTTGTAACCCTAATTGATAAGCAGCATAGGCAATTTCTCCATATGTTAAAATCGCCTTAGTCATAAGAATTGCTGCACCTTCCCAAAATATGGTTTCAAAGGATGTGGGTAAACCTAATTTATATACAGGCAAAATTTCTTTAATCTGAATTTTGAAAGATAATTTATCTTCTATTATCGTTAAAGTACCTTGCCTTCCAAATAACACCTTTAATCCTAATATGGCCGCTGTAAATTGAGCAATTAATAATCCAAAAGCAGCCCCTCTCAATCCCATAGGTCTAATCCAAAGTTTCCCAAATATAAAAGTATAACTAAATATAATATTGACTAAATTCATAATCAAAGCTATCTTCATAGGGGTTTTAGCATTACCCATACCCTGCAAAGTTCCTGCCACTATTAAAACTACAGTAATAAAAGGCAACCCCCAAGAAATAGTCTTTAAATACAATACACCATTAGCCAACAATTCTTGACTAGGATTAAAAACTTTAAGCAGAGTTTCTGCATTCCAAAATAACAGTTGTTGCAATAACATAACCAATAATATTGAAAAAAATAAAGTTTGGGTCACAATTCTTTTTAACTTAGTAAAATTATTAGCTCCATGAGCTTGAGCTACAAATACAGACACTCCTGTTGATACTCCTTTAAATATAGCCCATATCATATTAAAGATAATATTACTCATACCTAAAGCTCCAACGGCTAAAGGATTGATTCTACCTATCATAGCCATGGAAACAATCCCTGCTGTCATTTGAAGTATGTTTTCAAGGGTTATAGGTAGAATCATAGATAGTATTTTCTTTCTGATTATTTTATTTTCTCTGTCTTTGTTCTTTATTTTCATCTTTTCAATTTCCTCTGTCATCAATTTTATTATTTCTCAAACTCTTTAAATCTATAATAAAAATCTTATAGCTCTAACTACTTCTATTAAATCTTTGGTTTTAAAAGAAATTCTCTTAGAATCTATCATTTCTACTCCTTTATAGTTCATAGCTTTTAAAGTTTCTGAATGTTTATAATATTTTATTTCTAATTCAAATTCCTTTGGTAACTCTATTTCATATTGGGAAAAATCCTTCTTCAAACTTTCTTCTACTCCATCTTTTATAAGTTCTAAGGCTAATTGTGGATGTATATTTATTGTAGAATCACCACTTCCTTCTTTTACAGGTATGGTAACTATATTCCTATTATGGTTTTTAACTTCATCACATAATCCTAAATCTCCACTTAAAAATACTACTGGTACCTTTAAAGAAGTGGCTATATATGAATGAAGAAGAAACTCTGACAGATATTCTCCATTTAGTTTAATATAGTCAATACTTGTATTCATAGTATGAGATAAAGGATTAGTATTAGTACCACCAGCAGAATGATATCCTATGAATATTAATGCATCAAAAGTTTCATCTAATTCTTGCACCATAGAATACATATGCCCACTCCAACCTCTTATAAGCTTAGTATTTTTAGGTAATAAATTATGGTCTATATTTCTTCCACTATCGTGGGCATCTTTAATCCATATTTCATCTACTCCTGCATTAATTGCACCTTCACAAGCAGCTTTTACTTCCAATGTCATTTGATGAGCAAACTCTTTATGGTCTGCTTCAGGCTTTTCAGTTTCATCCCAATGGGTAACTCCAGTAACCCCTTCAATATCAGCACTTATATATACTTTCATAGAACATGCCTCCTTTATTTAAAAATCTACATATATTCATTATAACAGCATTTTTAAATAATATATTACTGGGTCGGCGGCCCAGTTGCGCCAGCGCAGGTTTTCCGGAATCGGAGATTTGTAGTCGTCATCGAACTCTTCCCATTCCAGTTCCCGGTCGTCGAAGATTTTCAGGAACAGCATCCAGACCAGCTGGCCTATGCGCTGGG
>NZ_DATHXO010000311.1:0-6830 GCF_035459645.1 Schnuerera sp. | reverse complement strand
TAATTATTGATTACTCCTTCATAATATGCTAACAATATAATATATTATCGCTTTCTCCGCCAATAATATTTAAGAATTCTAATACCTTTTCAGCGTCTTCCTTTTTAGCCTTACTAATTATCAAATTTTGGAACATGTTCTTCTTTTTCACTTCTTTTTATTATCAACCATTTATCATCTTTATATATAGCTGCCTCCACATTGACAATGTACAATATATTACTCATATATATTTCTCCTTTCAATTTTCCATATTTATTGTTCTCATTTATGCCTAATTATTGAATACTTTTCAGCTTGTACTACAGCCTTTTCATATATTTCTGCTGGATAGTCAAGATATTCTAAAATTGCAATAGCATTTCTGCTTACACAAGGGCCTTTTCTCAATATGTAGTCAAATATTATATCCTTATTTTCAATAGTTTCTTTAAAATGATAATTTTCATATCTATTGTTTACTAAACTTATAAGCTCTAGATCATGTGTGGCTGCAATAACACAACAATTATTATCTATCATATAATTTAATACTACACTAGCAGCACTAATTCTTTCAGCTGTATTAGTGCCTCTAAATATTTCATCTAAAATACATAGTATTGGTTCATCAGAAGCAATAGAATCAATTATCCTCTTCAACGCCTTAGCTTCAGCCATAAAGTAGCTATCCCCTTTAATTATACTGTCTGTAGTTCCAATTGAAGTAAATAGTCTAAAATAAGACGAGCTATAGTCTTTAGCTAATACTATACTTAGGGTCTGAGCAAGGATTGAGTTTATGCCTATAGTCCGTAAAAATGTAGATTTACCTGATGCATTTGAACCTGTAATTAAAACCCCTTTATTATTAAATTCAAAAGTATAGGGTACTGGTTTTTCTAATAAGGGATGATACATTTTATCTACTTCCAAATAGAATGTACAGTTTTCCTTCCTAAGCTTAGATTTAGTAAAATAATCTAATCCTGATGTATAGGAACTGACAGAAATATATGCATCTATTTCACCAACTATTCTATACATTTTCAAAAAATCTACTTTATATTCATTTAACTGTTTAACAACTTTATAAAATACTTTTGGTTCTCTTAAAACAATCATATTATAATAATCTATTAATAACTGAGCTTCTGTTTTTAGTTCATCGTTAAAGTTAATTTTAGAAATATTACGCTTTATCTTTTTGGTGTTTTGCATCAACTCCTCTAAACTATATTGATTTAACCCTAAACTATCTATGTTTAACTTCATAATATTTTCAGCACAATAAATAAGGTTACCTAAATATTTAAAAGTTTCCATCTCTGCATATATTTTATGCTTGTTGCTATTATAAACCCCAGTATTAACCATAAAAGTTAATATAAATATACTAAACCCAATTCTAAAGTCGATTAATAACAATATCAATGATAAAAAGGGTATATAAGAAAGTATTTGGTATATAATTGAATATTTTGTATCTACACTCATCCCTTCTTCAAAATATGTAAATATCTCTTTGCCCTCATCTTTCCCCAATATAGAAAGATAATACTGAATTTCTTGTGAAATGTCTCTATTATTTCTTAATTTGTCTATTATTTCATACCTTTTATTAAGTGGATTTTCTTTAAATAAAGGTCTTCTAAGAATATAATATAGATATTGCATACCAGGTAAGCTCATAGTATGATCAATTTTAGTAAATACAGTATCCATATCTAAATCATTCCATGTAATATCGTCTATTGAAAAATAAATATTTTCCCTTTTAGATAGAAATTTATGAAGATTATCTTTTTCTGAAAAATTAACATTATCTTTCCTTTCTTTTCCCCATAATTCACTAATAGACTTTTTCTTATCCTTTATATAATTGTTTCTTTCTATTTTTTGATATACTAATAAAAATATAATTACTGAAATAGAAACTATAAAAAATAAATAATTTACTTGTATTCCTAATGCTATTCCAATAATAATTAGAACTACAGATAAGGTTTCTATTATAAAATCTAAATTTCCTTTTAAATATTGATTCAAATTATTATCTCCTCCTTTTCTAGATGATTAGTTTTATAAGATGTTAATAATTATAAAAAAATTATATTCTCTCTTCTGCAAATTTATAATTTATTCCAATTCTTTTATAAACCCAAAAATATTTTTTTCATATTTATTTGGATAGTCAAAATATATTTCTACATGTGCACTATCTTCAACAGTAAAAATCTTTTTATTATTATGTTTAACTGAATTATAAATATCCTGCCCCATAAAATAAGGTGTTATTTCATCGGCTCTACTATTTATGATTAGTAGAGGTACTTTAGTATCACCTATACTGTTACAAATATTGGCATCTTCATAAGAAAATCCTAATTTCAATTTAGTAACGATATTTCCCATAAACATCATAAAATCGACTGGAATGCCTATATCCATCCTCTCCATCTCAGTAGAAAGCATATAACTCATATTGCCCATAGGACAGTCTAAAATTGCAAAATCAACATTCCTATTGGCTTGGTCTGAACCAAGATATATTCCTACAGTGGCCCCACCAAATGAAGTTCCCCATACTCCAATCTTTTTATTATCACCAATATTATCTTTTAGATATGTAACATAATCCTGTAAATCATGACTTTCTAGGTAACCATAGGTAGTGTATTTTGCTGTATTTTCTCCTGAACTTCGTTGGTCATAAGAGATAACATTATATCCGTTTTCTAAAAACATATTAGCTATAGGATAGTTTGTCCAACGACTTCCACCCAAACCATGAACCATGACTATGGTATCTTTATTTTTATCTCCATCTATAGTGATATAATCAGCAGGGATTATATGTTCATCAGATGTAGATTTTATTCGTATTGTCTCAATTGCATATTTTGATTTAAATTCATCTAAATTAAAATTTATCTTTTTGAAATATGCTTTTGCATTTTCAAAACTAGTGCTCTCATTATCCACCATTTGCATAGAACCATTAAAAACAGAAATTCCTGTAAAATAACAAGTGCCAATTATTCCGGCTACTATAACAAATCCTAAGGTGATGCCAAGTATTTTTATTATTCTTTTCTTTTTCAATATTTGAGCCCCTTTCGATATTATAATAATATGTTAAAAAGATCTTTAATCTACAGAATTATATATTTTTTAATTTTTCCTCTGGGAACCACCCTTCTCATCAACTAAGGCCATTTTATCCCTCTTAAGATATGTTTTCCTATATTTGGTATATGCTCCATAATGTGTAAAGAGTGTGTCCTATCATTGGAGGGCAGACACATGGGTCTGCCCCTACACACAACCATGATATATGCTAGAACCATTGCAATGCCTATTGTAAATCATGTGTCGTATAAAACCGGATGGACACATAGGTCCATCCCTACCCACAACTGTGATATATTCCATATTGTAGGGGTTGACCTATGTGTCAACCCGTTTATATGTCAACCCGTTAATGCACATAACATTACAAGCATAACCTTCTTTTTAATTCTTAAGGTTTTAATTCACAATTCACAATTTAAAATTCACAATTTGCGACGTTTACGTCGCATTTATATCCTTATGTTCACTTAATATCAATTCTTATTTAAATAGATTATACATATCTTTATAAAGAACAAAAGTGCTATAAATTTGGTGACTTGAAATATTATATTGAAAATATAAAGAAAGCTTGACAAATGGGTTCTCATGATGTCATTTGCTTTCCTAGGTGAATATAAACTAATTCTTCCAGAACTCCATCAGTTTTACTCTTATAAATTTTGAATTTGATACCCTCTTATTATGAGACCATTCCTTTGGATATAATCTTTTATACTTTATAGTGCCAAACCTTTCATCTATAAGTAGTATTGCTCCCTTATCCTTCTCGCTTCTTATAACTCTACCAGCAGCTTGAAGGACTTTATTCATTCCAGGATACATATAAGCATATTCATAGCCTAACTCATTTTCTGATTGAAAGTATTCTCTAATAATATCTCTTTCAAAACATATCTGTGGTAACCCTACTCCTACAATTACAGCACCAATGAGTTTGTCTCCAATTAAGTCTATTCCCTCTGAAAATATACCTCCTAATACTGCAAAAGCAACCATTGTATCCTCTGTTTCTAGATTGAATCTATTTAAAAATTTCTCTCTATCTTCTTCTGTCATAAAACTTTCCTGAATTATAGTTCTAATATCTGGATTTCTATCTGCAAAACTTAAATACACTTGTTCCATATATTTGTATGAAGGAAAGAAAACAAAATAATTTCCCTTTTTCTGTGATACATATTCTTCAATATATTTTACTACATTTAAGTAAGTTTTATCTCTATCCTTATACTTAGTGGAAATAGTATCCCCAACTAAAAGACATAGATTGTCCTTGGGAAAGGGAGATAAAAATCTAATAATGTAATCTTCTTCATCTCCACCTAATACATCTCTATAATAATCAAGGGGTGTTAATGTAGCAGAAAAGAATATAGCTGCTCTCCCCTTTTTTAATATTTCACTTAATAAATAGGAAGGATCTATGCAAAATAGCTTTAAAAGCATATCCTTACCCATTCGTTCAATATAGGTTACATACCTATTATCATAGAAATCGGCTATCTTAATAAATCTCAATATTTCAAAATATAATTCTTGTATTTCCTCATGAAGCTCATGCCCTTTTTCATTTATAAGCCACTCTTCCAATTTCTTTATAAGTTTATTTATTGGAGAATAAATATCTATTATTTCCTCTTTTTGATAATAAAAATCCTTATTAGAAACATGCTCTCTTTTTACTTTATTCATAGCATTATTACAATTATTAAAAGCTTTTGCAATATTAGGAAATTTTTCTTTAAATAATCTTTTATATTTTAGAAATGGATCCTTTGTAATCTGTGCTGAAAACATATCTCGAGAACGGTCTACTAGGTTATGAGCTTCATCTATTAAGAATATGTAATCATTCCCATTACCTTCAAAAAATCTTTTCAACCTTACATTTGGATCAAATACATAGTTATAATCGCATATTATTACATCGCTCCAAAGACTTAAATCTAGAGAAAACTCAAAAGGACATACTTGATGAATTTTTGCATATTCAACTATAATCTCCCTTGTCATCATATCTTGTTTCTCTAGTACATCCATTATAGCTTGATTCACTCTGTCATAATGACCTTTGGCATAAGGACAGTCTCTTGGATTACATTTTACTTCTTCATTTAAACATATTTTTTCCTTAGCAGTAATGACAATGGATTTAATCCTAAGTCCCTTCCATGCCATCTGCTCTATAGAATTTAAAGCTGCCTGCCTTGTAATAGTCTTTGCGGTCAAATAAAAAACTTTAGAAGCAATATCCTCCCCAATAGCCTTTATTGAAGGAAATATAGTAGAAATGGTTTTACCTATACCTGTTGGAGCCTGAGCAAAAAGATTTTTTTCATTAAGTATTGTCTCATAAACAGCAACTGCTAATTTCCTTTGACCTTTTCTATAGTTTTTAAAAGGAAAAGAAAGTTCTTTTATGGCTGCATCTCTAACCATTTGCCAATAAAAAGTCATATTAGCCCACTCTACATATTCTTCAATTAACCCTAAAAAGAACTCCTCTAATTCCTTAAAGGTATAACATTTGATAAATTTCTTCATTTCCTCCGATTCAATATTAAAGTAGGTAAGTTGAATTTCTAATTTTTCTATTTTATTTTCCTTTGCATACATGTAACCATAACATTTCCCTTGAGCCCAGTGAAGCTTATTATAATCTTCATCAAGCTCATCTAATGGCCTTATAGTGCTTTTAATCTCATCTATTATTATATTTTCATCTGTCTTTAAAATCCCATCCGCTCTACCTTCTATTTCTATAGTGAAATCCTCATAATTTAAGATATGCCTTAATGCAACTTCTGGAGTATATTCTTCTCCATAAGAGTTTTGCACCTTTTGATGGGCTTTTGTCCCTTCCGCTGCTCTAGTACTTCCCACAAATGTATTGTCTATATCTCCTGACCGAAGTACAAACTCGACTAAATTCCTTACAGATACTTTGATTTGTTTAGACATATTTTTCATCCTTAATCTCCATGATATTTGATACCTATATATGCTTTCATATGGACTTCCTTTCTAATACCTATAATCTTACTATATACTGACTGGAACATATCCCTTCTCATTGTTTTCATCCTGCAATTCCAATCTCATTATCACATAATTTTCTGGCAGGATAATTGGTCATTACCTATTTCATTTATTTTCTTTTGGGTTTCTTTTTTATTATTATCAATCTCTTTATGTCTTCAACTAAACTCATATCAGAAACATTGATCCATAACCATCTACCATCATGATATTGACGGGTATTTGAATATAATTCAATAATTTTAGAAGAAAACTCATTTTGTATTAACTCAAATTTCTGCCTTTCTGCCTTGCCAAATATAACCAGTACAGTAAACTGTCCCTCTTTTACATAAAAAGCACATAGGGTTCTGCCACTTCTACGATATTTCACTTCCCAAACCCCATACTTTCCGCCTTCATCCCATACAGGATCAAATTGATAATTTGACTCGACAAATTGAATAAGTTCATTCCATGCTTCCATTGCTTTTTCACCTAGCAAAGATTCAATTTGTTTTTTGTTAGGAATTGTCTCAAGCACATTTACACCTCCCTTGGTTTAATATCATATGTATTAATAAAACTATAAATAATATTTGTTATGCTTAACTGTAAAAAATTCCATAACTATTTAACTTGCATATATCTAATTATTTCATCCAAATCAAAATTGTAATGTTCAAAAAATATAT
>NZ_DATHXO010000310.1:0-2479 GCF_035459645.1 Schnuerera sp. | reverse complement strand
GTTCTAAATTATTTATATTAAATTTATTCATTTTGATTCCCCTTTGTCAATTTATTGCTTAATAATGTGGATAATCCATTTACCATCAATACTACAATTAACAACACAACTCCTGTTGCATAAGATTCTTTTACATGAAGTCCCTCTGTAGATAATACATACATATGGAGGGCTAATGTACGACCAGATGAAAATAAATTTTCTGGAATTTTTGTTGCAGTTCCTAGAGTAAATATTAATGCTGCAGTTTCTCCAACAATACGACCGATAGAAAGTATTATGCCTGATAAAATTCCTGGCATGGCTACAGAGAGAACTACTCTAAAAATAGTACGAAGTTTTCCTGCGCCTAGAGCAAAACTTGCTTCCCTAAGGGAATTATCAACAGAAAGCAAGGCTTCTTCTGTAGTTCGAATAATTAAAGGAAGAACCATAATTGCAGCGGTTAAAGCACCTGCTAACAATGAGTATTTAAAGTTAAGTCTTATAACAAAAAACAACATGCCAAATAATCCATATACAATAGAAGGTATTCCAGATAAAGTTTCCGTTGCAATTCTAATAATTTCAACAAACTTATTACCCTTTTTTGCATATTCTACAAGATAAAATCCAGTAAATACTCCTATAGGAGTTGCGATAACTAAAGTTAAAAGGATTAGCATCATAGTAGTAATCATAGCAGGAAAAAGAGATACATTCTCTGTAGTATATTTAAATTGGAACAAAGATGGATTCAAGTGAGGTATACCTTTTATCAAAATATAGCCAATTATAAAGAACAGCACACTGAATGTTATAAATGCAGATGCTTTTACTACCGTTTTTATTGCTCTATCCATTTTCATTCCTCCTCTTTATTAATAAAAATACCCCATTGATAATCAATATAAATGCAAACAATATAGTAGCTGTTGCAATTAAAGCTTGTCTATGTTCGTCTGCAGCATAAGCCATTTCAATTACAATATTAGTAGTCAGGGTTCTAACCCCTTTTGTAATACCAGCAGGCATTCGTGCTTGATTTCCTGCTACTAAAATTACAGCCATAGTTTCTCCAATAGCACGGCCAATTCCAAGTATAATACTGGATAATATACCAGATTTAGCAGCAGGTAGTATTACTGATATGACGGATTTTTCATGGGATGCACCAAGAGCAATACTTCCTTCATAATAACTATTTGGAACGGCTCTAATAGATGCCTCAGATATATTAATAATGGTTGGGAGTATCATTATTCCAAGTAAAATAGAAGCAGTAATTATATTCATGCCAGTTCCTCCAAATATATTTCGGATAATAGGCACAATAACTACTAAAGCAAAAAAACCGTAAACAATAGAAGGAATTCCAGCCATTAAATTGATAGCAGGCTTTAAAAATTTATATACTTTAGTATTACAAAATTTAGCCAAATATGTTGCAGTTAAAACACCTATTGGAACCCCTATAATTACTGCTCCTATAGTAACGTAGATAGAGCCTAGTATCATAGGTAATATTCCAAAGGTATTAGGAGTGTCGTTAGGTTTCCATTCAGTTCCTAGGAGGAAGTTTTTTAGTCCATATTCTTGTAAAAAGGGTATACCTCCAGCAAATATAAATATACATATTAGTATTATAGCGATTATGGACATGGTTGCTGAAATAAAGAATATTATTTTCATAAAATTTTCAGTGGATTTAGAAGTCATTTTTTTCACCTTCGTTTCTATATTCATTAAGCTAAATTTACAATTCAATATAGCCTAGTTAACTAGGCTATATTGAATGAAAGGGAGAGTTTTTATTTTATATCATTCCATTTAGTAGTTTCTCCTATATAAATTGATTTCACATCATCGATAGATAAATTATCTAGAGTATTATTATTATTCACTATAATTGCAATTCCATCTAAAGCTATGACTATTGGAGTTAATTCTGCAAGCTCTGAATCTTTAAGCTCTCTTGAAGCCATGCCTATATCAGCAGTACCTTCCATAGCAGATTGCATACCAGCAGAGGAGCCAGTAGATTGAATTTCTATGGATGCTTCTGGATTTAATTTTTGATATTCTTCAACTAATTTTTCCATTAGAGGAGATACTGAAGTGGATCCTGCAGCAACTAAAGTACCACTTTGTGTACCATCCCCCTCATAACTTGGTGCTTCGGTGTCAACTTGTACATATCCTTCTTCTACAACAATCTTTTGTCCATCAGCACTAAGTATGAAGTCAAAGAAGTCTTTAGCCAGTGGACTTAAATCTTCTTTATATGCTACATTGAACGGTCTTGCTACTTCATAAGAGTTATTTAATATATTTTCAGCAGTAGCTTCTACTTCATTAACTTTTACTGCTTTTACAGTATCATTTAGTGAACCAAGGGAAATATATCCTATACTATATTCGTCACCAGCTACTGTAGTCATAACTGCATTGGTACCATTTTGAACGATTGCTTCAGAATAAGTTCTGTCCACTTTATTGC
>NZ_DATHXO010000309.1:0-12584 GCF_035459645.1 Schnuerera sp. | reverse complement strand
TTTAATATGGAAGGTGGTGAACTTTAGCTGTGAAAGTAACTGACGTAAGAATTAGAAAGGTTACCGAAGAGGGGAAGATGAAAGCAATAGTATCTGTAACCTTTGACGAGGAGTTTGTTGTACACGACATAAAAATAATCGAAGGGCAGAATGGGTTGTTTATTGCTATGCCTAGTAGAAAAATGCCAGATGGTGAATTCAGAGATATTTCTCATCCAATTAATGCAGAAACTAGGAAAAAGATTCAAGATGCAATTTTTGAAGAATATGAAAAAATTTTAATAACTGAGTAAGAAAGGCCCCTAGGGGTCTTTCTTACTTTCTAAAATCTTAAAAAGTCTTATAATAAAAGAAAAGATTATTAAGAAATTTATATATTTAGTGTGGACTTATAGATTAAATAGGTTAAAATATAATTTGGATAGATAAATATAAAAGAGGTGTTAATATGAATATATCTATAATATTAGCAGCAGGAGAAGGAACAAGGATGAAGTCCAAAATACCAAAGGTATTACATAAAATATGTGGAAAACCTATATTGGAATATGTAATAAATGCAAGTAATAATGCTAATATAGAAAAAAATTATGTAATAGTTGGGCATGGAGGGGAAAAAGTAAAAGAAGAGTTTGATGACTCAGATATTATATTCAAGACTCAGCCTATAGGTAAAGAATATCCTTATGGGACTGGGTATGCCGTTATGCAGGCTATTGACCATATAGAAGATAATAGTAATGTAGTAATTTTATATGGAGATACTCCTCTAATAACAGATAAAACAATAGAAAAACTTATAAACTATCATAATAACAAGGACTATGATGGGACAGTATTAACTGCTTATTTAGAAGAACCTGCTGGTTATGGTAGAATTGTTAGAGATGAAAAAGGTCATATGCTCAAAATCGTTGAGCACAAGGATGCAACAGCGAAAGAATTAAATATAAAGGAAATTAATTCTGGTATTTATTGTTTCAAAGGTGCAAAGTTAAAACATGCTCTTGGAAAAATTACTAATGACAATGCTCAAGGTGAATATTATATAACGGATGTGATTACAATCTTAAAAGAAGAAAATTCAAAAGTTGGGACATACGTTATAGAAGATTCAAAAGAAATTCACGGAATTAATTCTAGAGTTCAATTAGCTTTCTGTGAAAAGATAATGAGAAATAGAATTAATGAAAGTCATATGGAAAATGGAATAACCATAATAAATCCAGAAAATACCTATATAGAACCTGGTGTCAATATCGGAAAAGATAGTATAATATACCCAGGAACAATAATTGTAGGGGAAACTACAATTGGCGAAGGTTGCATAATAGGAGAGAATTGTAGAATAGAAGAGAGTAAGATTGGGAATAAGGTAGAAATACATTCATCTACCATCAGTAAAAGTATAGTTGAAGATAGATGTTTAATTGGACCTTATGCTCATTTGAGACCTAATAGTCATCTAGGTAAAAATATAAAAATTGGTAACTTTGTGGAAGTTAAAAATTCTACAATTGGTGATAATTCAAAAGCAGGGCATCTAGCTTATATAGGAGATGCAGATGTAGGAAAGAATGTAAATATAGGTTGTGGTGTAATCTTTGTCAACTATGATGGTCGTTCAAAGTTCAGATCTTTAGTTGAAGACAATGCGTTTCTTGGTAGCAATTCTAATTTAGTTGCACCTGTAATTGTGAGAAAATGGGGGTATATTGCAGCTGGTTCTACTATAACCAATGAAGTAGAAGAAGGCAATTTGTCCATAGCTAGGGCTAAACAGATAAATAAAAATGGATGGGTAGAAAAAAAAGGTTATAAGGATAATAAGTAAACTAAACAGGAGGAATTTACAATGGAATTACAAAAAGGTCAGATTAAAGTTTTTTCAGGTAATGCTAATAGGGAACTAGCAAAAAATATATGCAAAGAGTTAGATGTGCCTTTTGGTTGTTGCGAAGTAGGCAAATTTAGTGATGGAGAGGTATTTGTAAATATTGATGAAACTGTTAGAGGTAGTGATGTATTCATTATACAACCTACATGTTCTCCAGTGAACGATAATTTAATGGAGATATTAATACTTATAGATGCTTTTAAAAGAGCTTCTGCAGGTCGAATAAATGCCGTGATTCCTTACTATGGTTATGCAAGGCAGGATAGAAAAACTAAAGCCAGAGAACCTATTACAGCTAAATTAGTCGCAGACTTATTAACGGTGGCAGGTATAGATAGAGTAGTAAGTATGGATTTACATGCAGGACAAATTCAAGGGTATTTTGATATTCCCGTAGATCATCTATCTGGAGTACCTATTCTTGCAGAATATTTCAAAGATGTTATAGATAGAGAAACAGTAGTAGTATCTCCAGATTTAGGCGGAGTAGCTAGAGCGAGAAATTTTGCAAATTTATTAGATCTTCCTATAGCCATTATTGAAAAGAGAAGGCCTAAAGCCAATGTTTCAGAAGTAATGAATGTAATTGGTGATATAGAAGGGAAAAATGTTATTATAGTTGACGATATAGTAGATACAGCAGGGACTATAACTAAAGCAGCTCAAGTATTGAAAAATTTTGGGGCTAAATCAGTTTATGGTTGTGCCACCCATCCAGTACTATCAGGGCCGGCGATTGAAAGAATTAAAGATTCAGTAATTGAAAAATTCGTAGTAACAGATACCATACCTTTATCAGAAGAAAGAAAAATAGATAAAATTGAAGCAGTAAGCGTAGCCCCAATATTTGCGGAAGCAATAAGAAGAATTCACATTAATGAATCTGTAAGTATATTGTTTGATTAGTTTATGGGGTGATAAATTGTTTGCAGTAGTTGGGTTAGGAAACCCTGGGAAAAATTATTTAAAGACTAGACATAATGTAGGGTTCAATGTTATAGATTTATTATCTAAAAGGAATAATATTTTAATAAACAAGATAAAATTTAAATCTGTATACGGCGAAGGATTTATTAACGGTGAAAAGGTTATACTTATGAAACCTCAAACTTATATGAATAATAGCGGTATGGCAGTATTAGATTTGTACAACTTCTATAAACTTCCTCTAGAGAATATAATAGTTATAGTAGACGATATAGACATAGAATTTGGGACTATAAGGATAAGGACAAAGGGGAGTGCTGGTTCCCACAATGGATTGAAATCTATAATCTATCATTTACAATCTGAGAACTTTCCAAGGTTAAAGATTGGGGTAGGGACAAAAAAAGAAGGACAAGATTTAGCAGATTTTGTTTTAAGTAAATTTGCTAAAGATGAGAGAATGGTTATAGATACTGCTATAGAAGACGCTGCATTAGCTATAGAGAATATTATAGTTTATGATATAAATAAAGCAATGAATGAATTTAATAAAAAAGGGATATAAGCCCAGGAACTATTCCTGGGCTTAAGGCCTATGCTTAATAATTTAAGGAGCGCTGATATAATGCTAAACATGCTAATTGATCCATTGAAAAATCTGGATTCTTATAAGGATTTAATTAAAGCTATAAAAAAGAAAGATAGTCCTATATCAACTTATGGAATTATTGATGAGAATATAGGGCATATTTCTTATGCGCTGAATCAACATTTACATAAGCAGATTTTGATACTTACTTATGATGAGAGAAAAACAAAAAAAATTTATGAAGACATAAAAAACTTCGATGAAAATATTGTGGAAATATTTCCTAGTAAGGATATATTGTTTTATAAAGTAGATGCTATCAGCTCAGAGAGAACTAATGAAAGATTAAAGGCACTTTCTCGTTTAATAAAAGGAGACCCAATAATTGTAGTTGCCCATATTGAAGGAATACTAAATAAACTTATTGCTCCTAATATATTTAAAAAGCAATCCATAGAACTTGATATAAACAGTAAAATAGTCTTAGAGGATCTGGCTATTAAGCTTGTAAATTCAGGCTATGAAAGGGAAAGCATGGTAGAAGGGGTAGGACAGTTTAGCATTAGAGGAGGAATAGTGGATTTTTATCCACCTAATAGCGAAAATCCTTATAGAATTGAAATGTTTGATGATGAAGTAGATTCAATAAGAACTTTTAATGTTGAAACTCAAAGATCTTTGGAAATGGTTAAGGCTGTATTTATTCCTCCTGCAAAGGAAATATTAATATTAGACGATTATAGGGATGAAACTTTAGAAAACATGGGGAAAGCCTTGAAAACAACTACCAACAAATTGGAAAAAGGTTCTAAGATAAGACAAAACTTAGAAGATAAGTTTAAGGGCTATATGGAGGAACTTAAAGAAAAATTATATATTTCAAATATGGATATGATCATCCCTTTTATACCAGAAAGATATTTATCTAGTATATCAGGATATTTTCAAAATGATAGTTTAGTATTTATAGATGAACCTAGAAGAGTAGAAGAAAGAGTTAATAATATTAAAGAGCAATTTTTACTTAAGTATTCCTATGTTTTAGAAGCGGGAGAAGTTCTTCAAGGGCATGAAAATATCAATTATGAATATATGGATATACAAAAGGATATACAAGAAAAAACATGTATAGCCAATTCTGCATTATTAAAAAGCAAACCTAAAACTCAATTCAAATCTCTTATTAGATTTACAACAAAATCTATGCAATCCTTCCATAATGATATGGGTATTTTAAAAGAAGAATTAAACCATTATAAATATAGAGGATATAAGATTATTATTCTATCGGGTACAGAAGAAAGAGGTAGAAGATTAGAAACGGCTTTGATGGATTTAGATATTATAAGTAGTTATGTTAAAGATGGGTACCGACATATAAAATCGAACCAAATTTTTATAACTAGAGGCAGTATAAATGGGGGGTTCGAATATCCAGATATTAAGATGGCCTTTATTACTGATGAGGAAATATTTGGTTCTTCTAAAGGGATTCGCAAAGGCAAGAAGAAATCAAAAGGTGAAAATATTAATTTCACGGATTTGAAAATAGGGGATTATGTAGTTCATGAGAACCATGGAATTGGTCAATATGAAGGGATTGAGCAACTAAGCGTTGAAGGTATAATTAAAGATTATTTAACTATTAGATACAGAGGGAATGATAAGTTATACGTACCTATAGATCAAATGAATTTAATTCAAAAATATATAGGTGCAGATTCTATTAAACCAAAAGTGAACAAACTTAGCAGTTCAGAGTGGTCTAAGACTAAACAAAGGGCAAGAAAAGCAGTAGAAGATATGGCTAAGGATTTATTAAATCTATATGCTAAAAGAGAGAGTCTAAAAGGGTTTTCTTTTTCAAAAGATACTGTATGGCAAAGTCAGTTTGAAGATATGTTTCCTTACGATGAAACGGAAGCTCAAATTAAAAGCATAGAAGATATTAAGAAAGATATGGAAAAAAAGAAACCAATGGATAGACTTTTGTGTGGAGATGTAGGTTATGGTAAAACAGAAGTAGCCTTAAGAGCTGCTTTTAAAGCCATAATGGATGGGAAACAGGTAGCTTTTTTAGTACCAACTACCATATTAGCGCAACAACATTATAATACTATAATGGAAAGATTCGATACTTTTCCTATAAATGTAGCTATGTTAAGTAGATTTAGAACGGTGAAGGAGCAGAAAAACACTATAGATGGACTTAGAAAGGGGACTATAGATATTGTGGTAGGTACCCATAGGCTTTTGTCTAAGGATGTAATATTTAAGGACTTAGGTTTATTGATAGTAGATGAGGAACAGAGATTTGGAGTTAAGCATAAGGAAA
Source organism: Schnuerera sp. (assembly GCF_035459645.1). Lineage (NCBI taxonomy): Bacteria > Bacillati > Bacillota > Tissierellia > Tissierellales > Tepidimicrobiaceae > Schnuerera > Schnuerera sp. The sequence continues at coordinate 6,836 of NZ_DATHXO010000309.1, read as the reverse complement.
CTTTAAAAAAATTAAAAGAGAATGTGGATGTTCTAACTCTTACTGCAACACCAATTCCTAGAACGTTGCATATGTCTCTTATAGGTATTAGAGATATGAGTGTAATAGACGAACCTCCAGAAGAAAGATATCCAGTACAGACTTATGTAGTAGAATTTAATGAACAGATGATAAGGGAAGCTATATTAAAAGAAATGGAAAGAGGAGGACAAATCTATTTTGTATATAATAGAGTAGAAAACATAGATAAAATAGCAGGTATGTTAAAAAAACTAATACCAGAGGCTAGGATTTCGATAGGTCATGGTCAGATGAGTGAAAGAGAATTGGAAAAAGTTATGGTAAACTTTATTTCTAATGAATACGATGTTTTGGTATGTACAACTATAATCGAAACTGGGTTAGATATACCTAATGTAAATACTATTATTATATATGATGCAGACAAGATGGGACTATCTCAACTTTATCAGCTAAAGGGCAGAGTTGGGAGGACAAACAAAGTTGCATATGCATATTTTACTTATGAAAGAAATAAAGTTTTAACTGAAGTAGCTGAAAAAAGGTTAAGAGCTATAAAGGATTTTACCGAGTTTGGCTCTGGTTTTAAAATTGCCATGAGAGACTTAGAAATTAGAGGTGCAGGAAATCTACTGGGAGTAGAGCAGCATGGTCATATAGAGGCTATAGGTTATGACCTTTATGTCAAGTTTTTAAATCAAACTATTAAAAAACTTAAAGGAGAAGATTTTGAAGAGACTATCGATACAACAATAGATTTAACAGTAGACGGATATATATCTTCAAAATATATTAAGGATGAAGAACAAAAAATTGAAATTTATAAAAAAATTGCTGCCATTAAAGCTGAACAAGACTACCATGAGTTAATAGATGAGTTAATAGATAGGTTTGGAGATATACCCAAAGAAGTTAATAATTTAATGGATATTTCATATATTAAAAACAATGCAAGTTTATGTCATATTAAAAACATTAGTCAAACTAGAAATAATGTCAATTTAGAATTTAGCTCTGTAGATTATATTACGCCAGATTTAATCCACTTTTTATCACAAAAATATGGAAGGAAAATTACTTTCGATTTATCTACTATTCCTTCTTTTAACTATAGATTTGATGGAGAATTATTGACTGATTTAAAAGGGTTAATTGAAAAAATTAGAGGTTTCCATAATATAAAAAATACTATATAATATAACTATATCTATTAGAGAGGATGTTATGAGTGTCTAGACTTAATAAAAGACTTTTAATAATAGCAGTAATAATCGCTTTAATGTCTTGGTTAATTTCAGGTTGTATCAATAAAGAAAAAGAAGAAGCTATAATAGCAAGAGTAGATGGAGAAGCAATCACTCAAGAAGAATTTGATGAGGATTTTGAAATGTCGAAAAATGTTCGCCAAAAACAATTTGGAGAGGATATTTTGCTTCGAGAGATGGAAAACAATAAAACCTACGAGGAGATATTAAGGGAAGATATATTAGAAAAATTAATAATTCAAAAAATAATGGCTAAAGAATTGGATAAATTGAATATAACGGTAACTGATAAGGAAGTAAATGAAGCAATTAAAACTTACTATATTGATGAATTAGGCGGTGAAGAGCAATATAAGGAATACTTACAAAATAATGGATTCACAGAGGAATTCTTTAAAAAAGAGCTAAGAAAAACTGTTATGTATGAAAAACATAGAGAAGATTTTTATAGTAAAATTAATCTTTCAGAAGATGAAATAAAAGAGTATTTTGATAAAAATAAAGATTCCCTTATAAAGGTCAGGGTAAGCCATATTTTGGTAAAAACTGAAGAGGAAGGCAATAAAGTATTGGAAAAGCTCAATAACGGAGAAGACTTTCACAATCTAGTTGCTATAGAGTCAGCCGATCCAGACTCAGCAATACAAGGAGGAGATTTAGGTTATTTTACTAAAGGAGAACTGTTAGAAAGTTATAGGGAACTTGAGGATGTAGCCTTTACCCTAGAAATAGGAGAAGTTAGTAGATTAATAAAAACTGAATTAGGATATCATATTATTTTATTAGAAGATAGAAAAGATAGTTATGAGGAATTAAAGGAAGATATAGTTCCTGTGTTAAAATATAACAGATATTTTGAAAAAATATTGGATTTAAGAGAGAAAGCAGACGTGAAAATATATATGGATGATGAGAATAATAAAAATTAATAGAAAAACCTCCACCTTTTGGTGGAGGTTTTCAATTAATGTAAATACTTTAACTTAAGATTACCATAAATGTATAAAAAATTCCTATTAGTAAAATAATAAATACACAATAAATTTTCTTGAGGAGGGAAAAGATGAAGGCAACAGGTATAGTAAGACGTATTGATGATTTAGGAAGAGTTGTTATACCTAAAGAAATTAGGAGGACCTTGAGAATAAGAGAAGGAGATCCATTAGAAATATTTACAGATAGAGAAGGTGAAGTGATACTAAAGAAATATTCTCCTATTGGAGAATTAAATGAATTTTCCAATGAATACTGTGAGTCCTTATATGAAGCTACTTCATTCACTGCTATTATTTCAGATAGGGATCATATAATTGCTATTGCTGGAGGATCAAAAAAAGAATATCTTGATAAGAGAATTAGTCCAGAATTAGAAAGGATTATGGAATCAAGAAATATTTATTTAACTAAAGATAAAGATAAGCCTATCAAGCTATTTTATGAAGATGAAAATTCTAATGAATATACAGCTCAAGTAATAGCTCCAATAATTATGCAAGGTGATCCTATAGGGACTGTAGTATTTATGTCAAAAGAACCTAATGTAATTATGAGTGAAGTTGAAGTTAAGTTAGCTGAAACTGCAGCAGCATTTTTATCAAAGCAGATGGAAAGTTAAAAAAGCCTACCAAATTTGGTAGGCTATATTATTTTATTGGTTTTACTGTTATAATACTATATTATATTAAATATATTTTTGGTATAATGGGTTTAGTTTGTATTAAATATTAGGGGGAAATGTAATGACTAAGAATAATTTTTTAAAGGGAGCAGCTATTCTTGGAATTGCTGGTGCTATTGTTAAAATACTCGGGGCTTTTTATAGAATACCCCTTAGCAATATAATAAAAACAGAAGGAATGGGTTATTATCAGACTGCCTATCCTTTATACGTATTACTTCTAACTCTATCTACTGCAGGTTTTCCAGTGGCTATAGCTAAACTGGTCTCTGAAAAAAGGGCTTTAGGAGATTATAAGGGGGCTCATAAGGTATTTAAAGTAGCTTTTTTAGGATTATTTATTGCAGGACTAATTACTTCTTTATTTGTGTTTCTTAATGCTAAATATATTGTTGAAGCATTGGGTAATATAAATGCATATTATTCCCTCATTGCATTGGTGCCTGCTCTATTCTTTGTTCCTATTATGGCAGCTTTTAGAGGATTTTTCCAAGGAAGGCAGACTATGACTCCTACTGCTTTATCTCAGATAGTAGAGCAGTTTTTTAGGGTAACTATTGGGCTAGCATTAACTTATTATCTATTAGATAAGGGAAGGCCTATAGCTGCTGGTGGAGCTTCTTTTGGAGGCTCTATAGGGGCTATGGCAGGAGCAGCAATGATGATAATAATATATTTATCTAAAAGACAAGAAATAGGTGAAGAGATAAAGACTAGCTTAATCAATAAAGAAGAATCAGTAACTAGAATTGTAAAAGACTTATTATCTATTGCTATTCCTATAACCATAGGAGCAGCAATTGTTCCCATAATGAATACAATTGATACATTACTTGTACTTAAGAGGCTCCAAAGTATAGGATATAGCCAACTAGAGGCCAATGATTTGTATGGGCAGCTTACAGGATTAGCTCAGACCCTGATAAATTTACCTCAAGTTTTTTCTACAGCTTTAGCTATTAGTTTGGTGCCTGCTATTTCTGAGGCAAATGTCAAAAAGAAATTTAATGAAATTAGAAATATTACTTCTTCAGGAATTAGGGTAACATTATTAATAGGGCTACCTTGTGCCTTTGGTTTATTTACTTTGTCAAGACCTATTATAAATTTATTATATTATAAAAATACTGCAGAAAGTATAACTAGTACAGGTGAGATACTTGCTGTACTTTCATTTGGAGTCGTTTTCTTAACTCTAGTTCAATCTCTTACAGCTATTTTACAAGGATTAGGTAAACCTTTAGTGTCTGTAAGAAACTTGTTTATTGGTGCAGTAGTTAAAGTGTTTCTTACTTTTGTTTTAACAGGTGTTGAGAGTATAAATATAAAGGGTGCTGCTATTAGTACATTAATAGCTTATTTTATTGCAGCGTTATTAGATTTAATAAGTGTAAAAAGATATACAAAATTAAAATTGAATAGAAAAGCTGTATTTATAAAACCGCTGATATCTTCCTTAGGTATGGCTTTAACTGCAAAGGTAATTTATTCTGGTTTATTAAGTTTCATTGGAGATAGATTATCAACAATAGTTGCTATTGTTGTTGCAGCTATAATATATGGTATACTATTAATAATGACTGGTTCGTTAACTTACGAAGATTTTAGTTTGTTACCGAAAGGAGATAAGATAGCTAATCAGTTGGTGAAATTTAGATTGATGAGAAGGTAGTTTTATTAAGCAAAGGAGAAATGTATATGGGGAAAATATATATTTTGGGATTAGGTCCTGGGGACATTGATTTTTTAACAGTAGGAGTTATGAAAAGAATCAATAGTGGAGATAAGAATTATTTAAGAACAGAAAATCATCCCACAGTAAAATATTTTGTAGAAAATAATATTAGTTATGAATCTTATGATTATGTCTATGATAAAGAAGATAACTTTATAGGCGTATATGAATATATTGTAGAGGATTTAGTTGATAAGGTAAGGAGACATAAGGTTATTAATTATTTTGTTCCTGGCAATCCTATGGTTGCTGAAAAAACTGTGGAGCTTTTGTTAGAAAAAAAGGGTAAAGATATTGATATTGAGTTGCTAGGAGGAATGAGCTTTATAGAGCCTGTAATTCAATTGGTAAAGAGAGATCCGATTTACGGGCTAAAAATAGTTGATGGAACCTTATTTAATATAAATGATATTGATATTAATGTTGATTATATTATAACTCAAGTGTATAATGGGAGAGTCGCCTCAGATATAAAGCTTATATTATCAGAAGTATATGGAGATGAATATGAGATTTATATAATAAATAGAGCAGGAGTAAAGGATGAAGAAAAGTTATATAGAATTCCTATTTATGAATTAGATAGAATTGATAAGATCGACTCTTTAACTAGTATATATATTCCTAAAGTGGATAAAATAATTAAAAAAATATACGATATTGCCGATATTATTGATACAATGAAATTATTAAGAAGTGAAAAAGGTTGTCCTTGGGACAAAAAACAGACCCATGAGTCCATAAGAGAATCGGTTATTGAGGAAGCCTACGAAGTTGTAGATGCAATCGATAAGGGAGATATGGATGGACTTGTTGAAGAATTGGGGGACCTTCTTTTACAGATAATTTTTCATTCTGAGATTGCTTCAGAAGAAGGGGAATTCAACCTTTACCATGTAACAACTGAATTAAATAAAAAATTAATCTATCGACATCCTCATGTTTTTAATGAAAAAAAAGTAGAAAAATCTGATGAAGTAGTATATAATTGGAATAAACTAAAGTTTAAAGCAAGAGGCATTAATACTTATACTGAGATTTTAAAAGATATACCTAAGCTTCCTTCTTTAATGAGAAGTTATAAAGTTCAGGAAAGAGCAGGGCAGGTTGGATTTGATTGGGATAATGTAGATGGAGCTTTAGACAAAGTAAAGGAGGAGTACTTTGAGGTTATCGAATCCATTAATACCATTGAAGGTGGTGATGTGGAAAAAGTAGAAGAAGAGTTAGGAGATTTATTATTTGCAACGGTAAATGTATGTAGGTTTTTAAATGTAAACCCAGAAGTTGCATTAAACAGGACAATTAATAAATTTATTGACAGATTTGAAATTATGGAATTAAAAAGTAGAAAAATGGGTAAAAAATTAGAAGAGATGACTTTAGAAGAAATGGATATACTATGGAATGAAGCTAAATTACATAAATATTAGCAATTTGATAAAAAATATAGTATTATAAGAAGGATTTTTAAAATCAATATAGAATAACTTTAGTAGAGAAAGTTAAAGATTAGGATAAGAGGAGGAATTTATAATGAATAAAGCTGAACTAGTTGCTAGCATAGCAGAAAAAAGTAATTTAACTAAGAAAGATGCAGAAGGTGCATTAAATGCCTTCATGGATGTAGTACAAGAAACTTTAGCTGGTGGTGAAAAGGTACAACTGGTTGGATTTGGTACTTTTGAAGTAAGAGATAGAAAAGCAAGAGAAGGTAGAAATCCAAGAAATCCAGAAGAAGTAATTCAAATACCAGCTTCAAAGGCACCTGTATTTAAAGCAGGAAAAGGATTAAAAGAAGCTGTAAATAAGTAAAAAAAATCAGGTCTCTGACCTGATTTTTTTTGTAATAAGGAGATGATTGTATTGAGGATTGATAAATACTTAAAAAACTCTAGGATAATTAAAAGAAGAACTATAGCAAAGGAGGCCTGTGAACAAGGAAGGGTTTTTATAAATGAAAAGAGAGCCAAGCCAGGAGATGAAATTAATATAGGAGATATAGTCCAGGTTAACTTTGGTACTGGAGCCATGAAGATTAAAGTGTTAAAAATTAGTGATAATGTAAGAAAAGATGACGCGATAGAATTATATGAGCTTATAGATTAAAGGCTTTGTTCTAAAAGCCTTTTTTTTT
>NZ_DATHXO010000308.1:0-10873 GCF_035459645.1 Schnuerera sp. | reverse complement strand
TGCCCCTAAGATTGTTTAAGATAATAGCATAAAATCAACTGTTCGTTTTACCAAATCTGCTTTTATCACTTTAATCTTTACCATATCTCCTAATTTATATTTCTTATTAGTAAATTCTCCTACAATATAGTAGTTATCTTCATCAAATTCATAATAATCATCTATCATATTGCTAAAATGAACTAGCCCTTCTACTGTATTCTCCAATTGGACATACATACCAAAATGGGTTAAAGATGATATCATCCCTTCATATATATTTCCAATTCTCTTAGACATATATTCAGCTACTTTTAAATCATCTACTGCTCGTTCTGCTTCTTCTGCAGTTCTTTCAGTTATAGATGTATGTTCTGCTACTTTTGGTAGTATTCCATCCAATTTAGCTTGCTCCTTAGGATTTAATTTACCCTTATAAAAAGATTTTAATATCCTGTGTATTTGTAAATCTGGATATCTTCTAATAGGAGCAGTATAATGGGAGTAATATTTAGTTGCAAGCCCAAAATGGACATCTGGTTCACAGCTATATCTAGCTTTTTTCAAAGACCTTAATAATAGAGTATTAATCAAAGTTTCTTCCTTTTTTCCCTTTACTTCTTTAGTTAATCTTTGTAATTCTTTAGGATGAACTTCTTGAGTACCTTTAATCATGTATCCAAAATTATGGACAAATTTATTAAAATTATTGATTTTCTCCATATCAGGTTCTTCGTGAATTCTATATAAAAATGGTATTTCTGCCCAAAATATATATTCAGCAACAGTCTCATTACATACTAACATAAACTCTTCTATCATTCTATTAGCTATTCTTCTGTCTTCTTTCACAATATCTACAGGAATACCATTTTCATCTAATATTATCCTTGCTTCCGGAAAATCAAAGTCAATACTACCTCTTCTTTGTCTTTTTTCATATAATATATGACACAACTCTTCCATTAATTTTAAATCTTTTGCAACTTTATCCAATTTTTCAAAAGCTTCATAATTCTCATTCTCTAACAAATCAGAAACATCATCATAAACAAGCCTGGCTTTGCTTTTTATCACACCTTCTACTATTTCATGATTTATTACATTGCCACTCTTATCTATATCCATAAATACAGATAAGGTTAATCTATCAATATTTGGATTTAAACTACATATACCGTTGGACAATTCTTTAGGAAGCATAGGTATCACTCGATCAACTAAATATACGCTATTTCCTCTTTTATATGCCTCTTTATCCAAAGGCGATCTTTCGTTAATATAATGTGAGACATCAGCTATATGAACACCTAACCGATAATTATCTCCGATCTTTTCAATTGAAACAGCATCATCTAAGTCCTTAGCATCAGCTCCATCTATAGTAAAGGTATTTAAATCTCTTAAATCCCTTCTATTCTTAATTTCCTCTTCACTTACTCTTTGTTCTATACTTCTAGCCTGTTGTTGCACTTTTTCAGGAAATTCTTCTGGCAACTTATATTGCTTCATTATTGAAAGTATGTCTACTCCTTTTTCTCCCACATATCCTAAAATATCTATTACCTTACCCTCAGGATTTCTTCTCTTCTCTGGCCATCTAGTTATTTCCACTAATACTTTCTGGTTAGTCTTAGCTCCTTTTGCATGATCCTTTGGTATGAATACATCATAAGCAATTCTTGAATCATCTGGTATTACAAATCCAAAATTTTTGCTACTTTCATATGTTCCTACTATAGTGTTGTTAGCTCTTTCTAATATTCTAATGACTTCCCCTTCATCTTTCTTATCCATTATCCCTTTGCTTATTATTTTAACAACTACTTTGTCACCATGTAGTCCTCCATTGATTTCTTCAGCTGGAATAAATATATCTTCCCTTTTCTTATCTTCAGGTACTAAAAAACCAAATCCCTTTTCATTGCCTTCCAACTTTCCCACTACTAAATTCATTCTATCAGTGAGCCCATAACGATCGTTTCTAGTCTTTATTATGACTCCTTCTTTTTCCATTTCTTCTAACACCTTATAGAAAGCATTAATTTCTTTTCCTTCTAGACCAAATTGTATAGCTAATTCTTCTTTAAGCATTGGTTTATATAGTTTTTCTTCCATAAAGTTTATTATATTCTTTTTTATTCCCATCTCTATCCTCCAATCTTTTGTGCTTATCAATTTAAGGTTTATCTTGCTAAAAAGTTCTTAAATCCCTTTCATGCTGCTAGCTTTAGTGCCGCCTAAATGGACTTGGTTAAACAAATCTGCTTCATAAGTATACATATTTTCATTCTTATCCTTATGAACTTCTATAGCTATATTTATCATTTTATCTAGCAGTTTATCAAAAGGATAGCCCTTTTTCTCCCATAAATAAAATGCAATTGACCCAGGTAATGTATTGATTTCATTTATAAATATATTTTGATTCTCATCTAATAGAAAATCAATTCTAGCATTGCCACTACAATCAATTGCCATAAAAGTTTCTTTAGCAAGTTTTTCTATTTTTTCTCTTAAATTATCTTTAATATCTGCAGGAATTATTCTTCTACTACTATCTTTTCCCATTCCCTTAGTATTGCTTTTTATATATTTATCTTCGAATGTAAGTATTTCTTCCCATCCTAAAGGTTCTTCACATAAAGAAACTATAACATCATCATTATATCCCATTGCAGCACAATTAATTTCTCTAGGGTTTTCAACAGCTTTTTCAATTATTATCTTTCTATCATATCTTGTCGCCACTTCAATAGCTTCTATCAAACTTTCCTTGTCTTTAGCTTTTGAAATTCCTATACTTGAACCTAAATTCGCTGGCTTTACAAATAGAGAATAGCCTAATTTTTCTTCAATATCATTAATAATCTTATCTTTTTTTTCAATCCATTCTTTTCTATAGAACCAAAAATAATCGACTATTGGAAGTCCACCAGCTTTAAAAACTTCTTTCATTAGTATTTTATCCATTCCAACTGAAGAAGCTAAAACTCCTCCACCAACATAAGGCATATTTTTAAGCTCAAACAAACCTTGAATTGTACCATCTTCACCGTTAGTACCATGTATGGTTGGAAAAACTATGTCAATTCTATCTATTATTTTTTTTCTAAACAGTCCTATATTATTCGGATGAAGATATAAATTATGGTCATTGGCATTTAATGATAATGTTATTTCTTGTAAATCATTTAAATTATTGTTTTTAAAGTTTTCAAACTTCATCAAGCTATTTCCTGTACACCATTTGCCTTCTTTATTGATGTAAATAGGAATTATATCATATTTATTTTTGTCTATGTTTTCCATTACTTGCAGTCCAGTAATTACAGAAACCTCATGTTCAACACTGCGGCCGCCAAAAATAATGGCTATTTTCTTTTTCACATTAATCCCCCCTAGTTATTCATTGTAATTATCTGGAAGATCATTTTCGAATAATACAACATCTTTTGGCTTCGTTATTCTCTGTATTATTTTTGTAGCTTCGTTTAAATCTTTCACAACAAATATATTATCTTTATTATATCCTATTTCAGTTAAACCTTCGTATATAGGTAAAGTCCTTTTCTCTCCTATTAGAATAGCAAAATCACACACCTTGCCAATATTGACTCCTAACTCTCTATTAGATTCCTCTTCTCTTTCTCCTAGCTCCACCATACCAGGAGTAACAATAATCTTTCTCCCTTCTTTAAATTGAGATAGTACTTCTAAAGCAGCCTTTGCTCCTATAGGGTTAGAGTTGAAAGCATCATCAATTATTATAACTCCTGTTTCAGAATTTATTATATTTAATCGATGAGGAATTGGTTGAATTTTATGAATTCCTTTCTTTATCTCTTCAAAATTTAAACCCATTGCTACTGCTACAGATACTCCTGCTAAAATATTATATATATTATGTTTACCCAATAATTTAGTTGTACATCTAATACTATTACCTTTCTTATCATTAATAGTAAAAGTAGAACCCTCCTGAGATACTTCTACATCTTTTGCATATATATCTAATTCTTCTCTATCGTCTATTCCATAAAGAATCTTTTCTTTAAAAGTTTTGTCAGCTAATTTTCTAATATGTTCATCATCATAATTAAATATAGCAACTCCATCTGTAGGTAATTCTTCAATTAGTTCGTATTTAGTTTTCATAATGTTATCTAAATTTTTAAAAGTTTCCAAATGAGTAGGTCCAATAGATGTAATAACCCCAATTCTTGGTTTAGTTAGTTTCGATAGTTCCTTAATATCCCCTATATATCTTGCACCCATTTCTGCAATAAACACTTGATATTTCTCATTTAATTGTTCATTTATTACCTTACTCAATCCCATAGGAGTATTATAACTTTCTGGTGTATTCAACACCTTATATTTTTCCTTTAATATAGTCCCTGTTATAAATTTGGTACTAGTTTTCCCAAAACTGCCTGTTATACCTATTACCTGAAGATTTCTCATAGACTTAATCTTTTCTTTAGCCTGCTGAAAAAATCTCATATTGATATTGTGTTCAATTGGCTTAATTAAAATATTTGATATATACATAGTCATAGATTGAAAATAATAAAAAACAGTACCTATAAACAACATTATTGGAAAATAAAATAATGTATCCGTTACTATTTTTACATAAACTATGTAAACTATTAAAATAAGAATTATATTAAATAATATATTAACAGCATAAAGCCGCTTCGCTCTATTGGTAAATACTAGAGGTTTTTTTATTTCTTTATCTTCAGAATTCAAAGTTAATATCATATAAAATATCCAAAGTATATTATAAAGCACCCAAACAAATAATCTTATCATTTTTGACTGATTGAATAAAATACTAATAGTTATAAATAGTATTGTCATTATTAGAATATAAATAACATTTTTATTTAATCTTTTAATATATGCCCTGTTACTTTCTTTTAACCATTTTTTATATTGCTCTTCTTTGTATCCTTCTAACTGCATCATATGTAAAAAGAATTTTGATCTCTCAATTATTAAATATATCCACATTAGTGTTAAAAAAAGAATAACTAATTCAGACAATCTTATTCACCTCTCAATCCTTATTGAATCCAAAATCTTTATTTCAAAAAATATGTCTACTCTAATAAAAATGTCTTTAAAATAATAGCAAATCTATTAAAGTCGTCTAAATATGAATAATGACCTGCACCTTCCAATACAACTAATCCACTATCTGGTATTTCTTTTTCCATTGTCTTTCCCATATATAATGGTGTTGCTGTATCCTTGTCACCCCATATTAATAATGTAGGAGATTGTATTCTTTTAAGAATCGGATGTAAATCTTCATTTACGACCTTAACGAGGGTTTTTCTCATAATACCATCTGCTTCTTTATAATCTGTTGAACCAAATTTCTTGTATATTTTTCCCATCTTTTTTTCTTCATTGACCCAAAAGAATATAATTTTATATAAAAACCTTAATGTTTTAAAAGAGTAAACCTTTAGATAATATTTAAAACCTCTTTTGGGTATTAATCCAGCACTGTTAATTAATACAATTTTCTCTACATTATCAGGATATTTGCTCCCTAGTAATATAGACAACTTTCCTCCAAAAGAATGTCCTATTAATATAATTTTTTCTATTTTCATTTTGTCTAAGAATTTTTTTACAATCCTTGTATAATCTTGAGAATCAAATGCTTTATTTGGAGCTTGACTTTCTCCAAATCCAGGTAGATCCAATGCATATACTTTAAAATGAGGTTTTAAAAGGTTTACAATAGATAATACAGTATTTATATTAGCACCCCAACCATGAAGTACTAGGACATCTTTTCCTTTTCCTTCACATATGTAATTGATTTTTATATTCTCAATATTTACCTTCATGTTAAACCTACCTTTGCCAGTTTTTCTGATAATGAATAGAATATAATTTCTTTAACTGGCAGACACATAGGTCTGCCCCTACTTGAATGGCAGACACATAGGTCTGCCCCTACTTGAATGACAGACACATAGATCTGCCCTACTTGAATGACAGACACATAGGTCTGCCTCTACTTGAATGACAGACACATAGGTCTGCCCCTACTTGAATGGCAGACACATAGGTCTGCCCCTATTATAAATATTATTAACTATACCTAGGTGAATATAACAGATAATATTAATATTTTGTTGCTACTTTTTAATTATATCATATATAAAAAATAAATACATAAGTTTAAACTTATTTGATTTATTAAAATTCTATAAATAATTAAACGGTTCTTACTGTTTAGATAAACAATAAGAACCGCCCTAGTTGTTCGATTGTTCTATTTAAATAGGTTAAATAATATCCCACCATAGTTTAAGAAAAGTTGAGCGAATACTAAAGATACTATGGTCATAAGCTTGATTAATATATTCAGCGAAGGTCCTGAAGTATCTTTGAATGGGTCTCCCACTGTATCTCCAACTACTGCTGCATGGTGAGCTTCACTACCTTTTCCACCATGGTGTCCATCTTCTATATATTTCTTAGCATTATCCCAAGCTCCACCTGCATTAGCCATAAATATTGCCATCAATACTCCAGTAACTAAAGCTCCTGCTAATAGTCCACCTAAAGCTTCAGCGCCTAATAATAATCCTACTAATACTGGAACTACCACTGCCATGATTCCAGGAATTACCATTTCCCTTAAAGCAGCTTTCGTACTTATATCAACACAAGTATTATACTCAGGTGTTGCTTTACCTTCCATTATTCCTGGGATTTCTTTAAACTGTCTTCTTACTTCTTCAATCATGCTAAATGCAGCTTTTCCAACTGCCTCCATTGTCATAGCTGCAAATAAAAATGGTAGCATTCCTCCGATAAACATTCCTGCAATAACTGCCGGTTCTGTTAAGTTGATACCACTTAATTCTACTGCTTGTGTATAAGATGCAAATAATGCTAAAGAAGTTAAAGCTGCCGAACCTATAGCAAATCCTTTACCTACAGCAGCAGTAGTATTACCAACTGCGTCTAATTTATCTGTAATCTCTCTTACTTCTTCTGGCAATTCACACATTTCTGCAATTCCACCGGCATTATCTGCTATTGGTCCATAAGCATCTACAGCAATAGTCATTCCTGCTGTAGATAACATCCCAACTGCTGCTAAAGCAATACCATATAATCCTGTTGCAGTATCGTTTAATCCACCAGAGACATAGAATGCAATTAATATCCCAATTGCTATAACTATTATTGGTCCTCCTGTAGACATCATACCTACAGATAAACCTCCAATTATATTAGTACTTGCTCCTGTTTCTGATTCAGATGCTATACCTTTTACAGGATTATAATCTGCAGATGTAAAATATTCAGTAATTCTTGAAATTATTAATCCCACTGCTAAACCAGCCAAAATAGCAACAAAAGGTTGATATGAGTTTAAAATATTTTTACTTAAAAAGAATGCTATAACTAAAGTTATTAAAGAACTTACTAAAGTTCCAGTGTTTAATGCTTTTTGAGGATCTTTATCTCCTTTAACAAAATAAACACCTATTATAGAAGCAATTATTCCTACTGCTGCTAATGATAATGCGAATTTTACTCCATTTTCACCATAAGCAGCTAATCCCAACGTAATTGCTGATATTATAGCACCTACATAGGATTCAAATAAGTCTGCTCCCATACCTGCAACGTCTCCAACATTGTCTCCAACGTTATCTGCTATTACTGCAGGATTTCTAGGGTCATCTTCTGGTATTCCTGCTTCTACTTTTCCTACTAAATCAGCTCCTACATCAGCTGCTTTAGTATAAATGCCTCCACCAACACGTGCAAATAGAGCTATTGATGAAGCTCCTAAACCAAATCCTGTAATAATTGATGGGTTAGGGAATAGTATGTATAACACACCTACTCCTAATATTCCTAATCCAACAACACTCATTCCCATTACTGCTCCACCAGAAAAAGCTACACCCAACGCTTTGTTCATTCCTGATTCCATTGCTGAATTAGCTGTTCTGACATTAGCTTTAGTAGCTACTTTCATGCCAAAATAACCTGCAAGGACTGAAAAAATTGCTCCTAATAAGAAAGATACTGCCGTTTCCCAATTAATAGCAAATACTAAGACAAAGAAAAGGGCAATTACAAAAATCGATAAAGCATTATATTCTCTCTTTAAAAAAGCCATAGCTCCTTCCTCTATATAAGAAGCTATTTCTTTCATCCTATCATTGCCAGGACTTACTTTGTCAATAGAACTAGCTTTATAAAGAGCAAATAGTAAGGCTACTATACCAACTATTGGTGCAGCTATTAGTGCAAAGTTCATTTAAACCTACCTCCTCATTTTATTAAATTACAGCTAGAACTAATGCAGATATCATAAACACAATTGCTGAAACTGTGGTTATTTTACTAAGCATTGCTTCAAAAGTTCTTAATTTTGATCTACCAAAAGCATTTTGTCCACCACCAGTAAGAGCTCCTAGCCCTTCCGATTTGCTTTCTTGTAACAATACGGATACGATTAAGGATATACTAGATATAAGAAATATTATTGAGAAAAAAATTGTCATTTTTGCACCTCCTATATTGAAATTAGAAAAATCTATTTTATCATAGCTAGTAAACAAGAATATTTTAACATAGTGGTTCTAATAAATCAATAGTATTAATTATTTCACATGTTAATAAAGAAATAGTAAGGCGCGCCTTACTATTTCTTTATGTTATAGAATGCTTGCTTTCCTTTGTATAAACTAGTTAGTCCTAAAAAGTCTTCTATCCTCAATAACTGATTATATTTAGAAACCCTATCAGTTCTTGAAGGTGCACCAGTTTTAATTTGGCCTGCATTGGTTGCTACTACTAAATCTGCTATAGTCGTATCTTCTGTTTCTCCAGACCTATGAGAAATTACTGCTGTATAACCATGAACCTTGGCCATCTCTATTGTATTCAATGTCTCTGTTAAAGTTCCTATCTGATTTAATTTTACTAACACTGAATTAGATACTCCCATATCTATTCCTTTCTCTAAACGCTTAGTATTAGTTACAAATAGATCATCTCCAACTAATTGGATTTTTTCTCCTAATCGTTCTGTAAGCCTTTTCCAACCTTCCCAATCATCTTCAGCTAATCCGTCTTCTATAGATATAATTGGATATTTTTCAACTAAATCTGCATAATAGTCTATCATCTCATTTACTGTTAATTCTCTACCTTCTCCTTCAAGTTTATATACCTTATTGTTTTCATCATACATTTCTGTAGCAGCAACATCTAAAGCTAAGTATACATCTTCTCCAGGTTTATATCCTGCTTTTTCAATGGCTTCTACTATGGTTTTTAATGCTTCTTCATTACTTGATAGATTAGGTGCAAATCCACCTTCATCCCCTACAGAAGTATTTAATCCTTTTCCTTTTAATACAGCTCTTAAATTATGGAATATTTCTGCACCCATTCGTAATGCTTCTCTAAAATTAGATGCTCCAACTGGCATTACCATAAACTCTTGAATATCTACATTATTATCAGCATGCTCTCCACCATTTAATATGTTCATCATTGGTACTGGAAGAACTTTTGCATTTACTCCACCTATATATTGATAAAGAGGCATTCCTAATTCGTCTGCTGCTGCCCTCGCTACTGCTAATGAAACACCTAGTATAGCATTGGCTCCTAATTTACCTTTGTTTTCTGTTCCATCCAATTCTATTAACAGATTATCTATTCCTAATTGGTCATATACATCAATACCAATAATTTCATCTGCAATTATATTATTAACATTATCTACTGCTTTCATAACACCTTTTCCTAAATATCTTTCCTTGTCTCCATCTCTTAATTCTACTGCTTCAAAAGCACCTGTACTGGCTCCCGATGGAACTAAAGCTCTACCATGAGCATCATATTCAGTCCAAACTTCTACTTCAACCGTTGGATTTCCTCTTGAATCTAGTACTTCTCTTGCATATACATCTGTAATTAAACTCATTATATTCATCCTCCCATATTAAATTCATATTTCACAGTTCACAATTATTTAAGTCTAGCTTCTAAATCTAAGATTCTTCAGCTACGCTTCAGAATGACAAAACAATATCTTCTCATAATTACCATATACTTTTAAATTTCAATAAGACTTTGACCAGTCATTTCTTTTGGTTTTTCTATACCCATTAAATCCAATAGAGTAGGTGCTAAATCCGCTAATATTCCTTCTTTTAATTTGACATGCTCTACACCTACTAGTATTAATGGGACCTGATTAGTAGTGTGAGCAGTTATTGGGCTACCATCCTTTTTATCTATTAATAATTCTGCATTGCCATGATCAGCTGTAATTAATGCTTTACCACCTTTTTCTTCTAATAAATCTACTATCTCTCCCAAACAACTATCCACTGTTTCTACTGCTTTAATGGCTGCATCTACTATTCCAGTATGACCTACCATATCTGGATTAGCAAAATTTAAAATTACCAAATCGTACTTATCCATTTTTAGTCTATTCAATACTTCATTTTTTACTTCTATAGCACTCATCTCTGGTTTTAAATCATATGTGGCAACCTTTGGTGACGGGATTAAAACTCGGTCTTCATTTTCATAAGGTTCTTCTCTACCACCATTAAAGAAAAAGGTAACATGAGCATATTTTTCAGTTTCTGCTATTCTTAACTGATTAAGTCCTAAACTGCTAACATACTCACCTAGAGTATTCTTTGGTTTTTCTGTTTTATAAGCAATTTTTACATTCTTTATGGTTTTATCGTATTCCGTCATAGTTATAAAAAAGGTATTTACCTTTTTTTCTCTTCCAAAACCATCAAAATTCTCATCAACAATAGCCCTAGTTATTTGCCTTGCTCTATCTGGTCTGAAATTGAAA
>NZ_DATHXO010000307.1:0-3425 GCF_035459645.1 Schnuerera sp. | reverse complement strand
ATAATAATTACAAGCTGCTAAATTTACATCATCAATCTTTTTTGTCTTAGCATCTATTATTAGCATAGGCGTATGGTTA
Source organism: Schnuerera sp. (assembly GCF_035459645.1). Lineage (NCBI taxonomy): Bacteria > Bacillati > Bacillota > Tissierellia > Tissierellales > Tepidimicrobiaceae > Schnuerera > Schnuerera sp. Next base: position 3,346 of record NZ_DATHXO010000307.1, on the reverse strand, counting down.
TTATTAAAAGCCTCAAAGTATTTACAATTGAATTTATTCAATGGTTCCTCCAACACTGCAATACCCCCTTATTTTTGCGAATAACTTACGAATTCAGCACGAGAATATAAATAGTAAATTTTTCCTTTAATATATGTAACAGTTTACTTAAACTGTTACATATTATTAATATTTTCGTAATAAAATCAACAAATTTGTTTATTAAAAATACGATTTGATTATTAATCAAATCGTATTTTTAATATCATTTTCTAAATATATTCTTTTATAGATTCTATTAAATAGTCAATATCTTCCTTAGTTATATCATTATTAGTAACAAATCTTATTATATTACCGTCATCATTTACCTTGATTCTTTTTTGGAGTAATCTTTGAGTAAATTCATAAGAATTGAAATCTTTTTTAGATACTTTGCAAAATACCATATTTATTTGTACTTTATCCATATCTACAGATAGACCTTCTATTTCATTCAACTTCTTAGCTAAATATTTTGCATTTTCATGATCTTCTTCAAGTCTATCTATCATTTTTCCCAAAGATATTATGCCAGATGCTGCAAGAATGCCTGCTTGTCTCATACCTCCACCTAGTAGTTTTCTCATCTTTCTAGCTTTTTTTATAAACTCATTAGAACCACAGAGTAAAGATCCTACAGGAGAGCATAACCCCTTTGATATACAAAATGTTACAGAATCGGTGTATTGAGCTATTTGGTTAGCCCTTACCTTTAAATATGTAGCAGCGTTAAATAACCTAGCTCCATCTAAATGTACGGGGATATGGTTTTCGTAAGCAACTTTATATAAAGATTCCATTTCTTGTAAAGATACTACTGTACCATTTCCTAAAGCATTTTCTATACATAATAAACCTGTTTCTGGATAATGAATATCTTGGCTCCTTATTCTTCTCTGTACATCTTCTACATATATCTTATCATCTGGATTATTCACAACTGAATAACTAACCCCTGAAAGTCTGGCTGCAGCACCTACTTCATGTTGAACTATATGACTATTGGCACCTAGTATTATTTCATCTCCTAATTTTGTGTGAACCATAATAGCTATTTGATTCCCCATTGTTCCAGAAGGAACAAATAGAGCAGATTCCTTGCCTACCAACTTAGCTGCCAACTCTTCCAATCTATTTACCGTTGGATCATCTCCATATACATCATCTCCAACTTCAGCCTCATACATGGCTTTTCTCATTTCTTTCGTTGGCTGAGTTACAGTGTCGCTTCTTAAATCAATATATTTCATAATCATCATCCTTTCTTGAGTCCATTAATACTATTATAATATAATTATTTACTTAATCTCTCTATATTTAAGATAATTCTCATGTATTTTAATCTATATGAGCTTTAGAAAGAAAATAAGGGCTTTAACCCTTTGTAGTTTAATTATTAATAATGAACAAACCAAAAGGATTAAGCCCACATGCTGTAGGTAATATGAATAGAATTCCCAAAATAGAATATTAAATCTTCTTTTCAACAACCTATTTATTCAGCTTTAAACCATTTTTTTGCACATTTGTTTCCAACTATCCCACCTAAAACCATGAACAATAAAAATATCCATCCAGAAAGGGAAAAGTTAGCAATTGGGGTATATAACGCCCCTACATTACAACCATTGGAAAGCCTTGTTCCTATACCCATAGTTATTCCACCTAAAGCATAAAGCAATCCTTCCCTTGGAGTTATATGCATCTCTGCCATAAAAGTCTCTTTGAATTTTCCTGCTGTTAGAAGATATATAGCTGTTCCTAATACTATACCAAAGTTTTGTACAGAAACCGGATGTTCAAAGAATGGTAGTGTAAAAATATCTGCTGATTTTTTAGTGAAGGAAGCAATTGATTCAGCTGACACGCCAAATAAAGTTAACGTTTTCCCAAACCATATGCCATAAGGTGTAGATGCCCCCCATCCAGCTTTAGTTATACCCATTAATAAGGTAAATAATATTGCAAGTCCCACTGCTCCCTGCTTTAATGTCCATGGTTTAACAAAGATATGATCATACGTTTCAATACTAAATAGTTTAAAATTCTCTGCGTCTAAAGACTCTAACATATCTTGATTTTGTTCCATAGAATGCCCAATATAACTTTTATTTTCTTTGCGTTGTTTTTCATAACTATATGATATGAATATAACTATAGCACATAATATTCCAATTAATATTAATGCTCCTAAATAACCTTCAAAGCCACCCCATTTAAATAGATCAGGTAAGAATACTCCTCCAGAAAAATGTTCTCCTGTTGGTGTAGAGAACCATGAGTTTGTAATCCAACTTGCTGAACTTTGTAAAGGAAGACCAAGAAATACACCCATACTAAAAAATATCAATGTAATTATAGCTCTAGGCAATCCTGTAACTAAATCGGTTAAAACTCCACTAGCACAACATGATGAAAAGGACATACCGAATCCAAATAATATTGCTCCTACCAAAAGCCCCAAATTAATGGGATTTATCCAAAGATTATAACTTGTAGGATCGTTTTTAAAAAGAAAAGCTGTTGTTAACAGTGCTGATATAAAAAACATAAACATTAAAGTTCTGATCAATTTTGTAGAACCAGTATTATAAGCTCTGTTTACACTTCCTGCAAATCCAGTATATGCCCTCGTAAGAGTATAGCCTAATCCTGTACCTATAAGAAGTCTAAAATATAATATGTCAGTTTTTAAAAATGCCTTACCTAGTACAATTATCAATAAAATCCCTATAAACCCTAATAATATCTCTCCTTTGCGTAAAACTATTTTTTGTTCTGAAACTTTCATGTTTAAACCCCCTTGTTTTTTATTTTACATTTACATGTATAAGTTTATTATATAACAAACAATCTTTTGTCTGTTATTAGTTTTGCTTATGCATTATTACTTTTATTGATAGTGTTTTAGTCACGAATTTATATGCCTTAAATACCTATATTCAAAAATCACAACAAGGGATTTGAATTCATACATTTTAAATATAGTCTTTAACTTTTTATAACCCTAAAGCCCATTCCCAGTCCCCAAGTATCTCAAAAAGCTTCTCTTCCTCCTCAACAATGGAATGCGAAAATAAAAAGGGATAAAAAAAACAGGAGGCTTCTTGGATTTTAATCTAAGACTCTCCTACTTTGAAATACTTTATTTACTTGTTGAAGAACTTTATTTTATGGGGACAAGGTACCAAATACCTTAGATATATAATTTAACTGATGTATATTTTATAAATTATGTGTCCTATTATTAGAGGTCAGACATATGGGTCTGCCCCTACGTACAACCATGATATATGCTAGAACCATTGCGATGCCTATTGTAAAT
>NZ_DATHXO010000306.1:0-6785 GCF_035459645.1 Schnuerera sp. | reverse complement strand
AGCTGCGTTAGTCGATAATATCTCTACCAATCTACTTAAGGATATCCTTCCTTTGTTATATCCTTCACTTACTAATATTGGAACCATAGTCTCTACTCCTGGGATTCCTGGGAAAGATGTCCATATATTCATACCTTCTTTAAGTTTTTCTGCTTCTAATTCATATGGAGCATGGTCTGTACCCATAAAATCTACACTGCCGTTTTTTAGACCTTCCCATAACATTTCGTTATCCTTTTTCTCTCTTAGAGGAGGAGCAATTTTTGCTAATGGACCATATTTAGTCATAGCTTCTTGGTAGTTCAACATTAAGTAATGTGGACAAGTTTCACTAGTTACATTTAATCCTTTTGCTTTAGCTTCTCCTACTAGTTTGGCACCAATTCCCGTACTCATATGAACTATGTGTAATCTAGCACCAGCAGCTTCTGCAAAACTAATTCCTAGTTCTATAGCAACCTTTTCTGCTAATTCCATCCTAGCTTCTGCCCAAGCCGGTCCATCTAAACGTCCTTCTTTTTGGAATTTCTTTACGTAGAAATCACACATTGCAAAGTTCTCAGCATGTATACCTATTGGAAGACCAGTTTTAGCTACTGCCTTAAAAGCTTCATACATTTCTGGATCTGTAACTCTTGGATAAGTTGGTACTGATGGTGTCATATAAGCCTTAAAAGCTACAGCACCAAAATCAGCTTGTTCTTGCACATTGTCTAGCCAACCTTCTCTTACGTCTTCTCCTGTAACTCCGCCCCACATAGCATAATCCACTAAAGCTTGTGGCTCTACTAATTCTAATTTTAATTTCAATTGCTCAACACTTCTTGCTGATGGAACTGAACAACAAGGCATATCTATAACTGTAGTTACTCCACCTCTTGCTGCTGCAGCTGAACCAGTTAAGAAATTCTCTCTATGAGGAAATCCTTGATACATAAAATGAGTATGTGGATCTATACAACCTGGTAATGTTAAATGACCGCCAGCATCGATAATATTTTTAGCATCTACGCCATCTACATTGTCTAAAAATCCAGCAATCTTTTCATCCTTTACTAGGATGTTCGTTAAAATGGTATCATCACCTTGTGGAATTCTAGCATTTTTGACTATAACGTCATACATCTTGTAAACCCCCTTGTTTTATTGAGAAACATCTTTCAATTATAATAACATAGAGACAAAAAATAAACCTTGTTAGATTACTATAAAAATTTTGCATTAAATTAACAAATCTATAAAAGATTTTGTAAGTATTTAATAATAAATTTGTATATTTTTTATATAGGTTTTACTACAATAATATATATAATTAAAATTAGTATATTATCTTTATGTTAAATAAAATCTTTATAAGGAGGGATAATTTTGGCTTTAAAATTAATCGATTTATCACAGGAAATCTTTGAAGGTATGTCCATATTCCCAATGCATCAAAGAACCTTCATAATGACTAATATGACCCATGAAGAAAATATGGAGATGACAGGTAGCCCTACTGTAGGGTTCTCTGCAAGAAACTTACTTATATCTGAGCATTGTGGTACTCATAGTGATGGAGTGTCAGAATTCAAACCTGGAGGCCCAACTATAGATAATATGCCATTAGAACATTTTTGGGGCAGTGCTATTTGTATAGATGTATCCCATATAAGATATCCAAACTATATAGAACCAATAGATTTAGAAGAAGCCGTTAGAAAATCTGGTCAAGAAATTAGAAAAGGTGATATAGTTCTTCTTTATACTGGTCATCATGACAGAGCTTACGGAACGGACAAGTTTCAAACAGATTACACAGGATTAAGCTATGAAGGGGCTAAATGGTTAGCTGAACAAGGAGTCATGAATATTGGTATTGACGCTCCAGCCATAGATTTAACACCAGATGACATTAACTTTTCTGGTCATATGGTTTGTGGAGAATATAATATAACCAATACAGAAAATTTATGCAATCTAGACAAAGTAGTTAATCAAAGATTTTTATACATTGGCCTTCCCTTAAAAATTAGAGACGGCTCCGGTTCTCCTATTAGAGCAGTTGCATTAATAGAAGAATAATTTCAATATAAGAGCCTTTGGTGAAAATGTTTTCCACCAAAGGCTCTTATATTTACTACATCAATAGTTCTCTAATCTTCAATGCAATTTCTAAATTTAATCTATCGTTAGGATTATCTAGACTCATGCCAGTAATTTCATTTATTCTGTTAATTCTATATAAAATAGTATTATAGTGAGTATATAAATTTTCCGACATTCTGGTAAGATTCCCATTATGTTCGAAATAGGCCTCTAAAGTCTTTACCAACTCTGTAGATTTTTTATCATCATAATCTACCAAAGGTTTTAAAGTAGTATTGTAAAAATCCTCTAACTCCTCTGTTAAAAAATCTTGACACAGTATCTTGAATATTCCTAGTTCGTCAAAAGTAATCATTTTTTTATCGATGATAGCCTTGCCTGTCCTAATGGTTTTCACAGCATCAGAAAAGCTTTTATTCACATTATCTAATCCTTTATAAGTTCTACCTACTCCTATTTTTACATTCATATTGTTGAACTTTTCATCTAAAGTCTCCATTACCCTATTGTTAAAATTATTCAATCTATCTACAATTCTGCTTTCATCTTCAAAACTCAACAATACCTGAACACCGTTGAGTTTAGTGGCTACTATACCATTTAAATTCAAATATCTCATTATGTCCTCAATAATAGCAACCATAGTATTTACATAATCCTGTAAATATTCAAATAGATATTTGTCATCATTTTCATCTTCAAACTTTAGTTTAAAACTCATAACTTCAATAATATAATAAGAGTTTGGATTCAAATTGAAAAAATGGGCTCTCTCTAAGGCTTTTTTCTTTCTCTTAGGATCTACAGATATTAAATCCTCAAAAAATTCAGATCTATATCTTATTTCCACTTCTTTCACAGTTAATTCCTGCAATACAGCCAATGCTATAGTAGTTGAAGCTGATTCAATTATTGATAAATCAAATCCCCCTAAAGGAGAGTTAGTAGACCAGGTAAATATATGCCCATATACATTGTCCTTAAGTACAATAGGCATTATCATCCTATCCACAAATTTACCATCGATTATAACCTTATCCTCATCTAATTTTTTCAGCTTGCTTCTTCCGTCATTAGGGTCATAAAATTCTTTTACATCGTTTAAAAACTCTGCCTTTAATTTTTCATTTGTTTCTCCTAATTTCTTATGTACTTGGTTAGAAAAGTTTAAACATAAAATGACTGGATTCTTTATATTATCATGTATTACTTGGGTTACCTCCTTTACTCCATTACCCTCAAGCATTACAGCCATAAACTGCTCATGAACCTTTTCTATCCTTTCCAGTAAAGAGGCTTGTTTGTTAAATATCTCTTTAAAAACATCCATCATAATATCAGATAATGGTATTGATTGATGAATGTCTATTAAAGGAAAATTTAGTTCATTAGCTAGATGTAAAACTTCTTCAGAAAGAGAATCTAAATAAGGAGATACTTTAATTCCTATTCCAGCTAAATGTTTATCATAACATTCCTTTATTAATTTTTTCTGTGCTTCTACATTATCTTTTTCCAAAAAATAAGCAGTAGTTAATAAAAATTCCCCTTCTTGAACCCAATCCATAATATCTGGGTCTGCCATAATGTTCACCCTAGATATAGTGTTTCTAATCCCTTTAAAACCTGCAATCAATTTAGAGTCGCCCATAACCTCTAGACTCATCATATCTTCAACACTAATTCCATTTTGTCTAGACATATTACACCTACTCCCCTATGTTTTCATACCTTATTACAAAAATTATAACATAGGAAAAATAGTCTGTCTACTTAGGTTCAGAAACTTCATTGCCTCTTACATATCTATGAATAATATTTCTATCGTCTCCAATGTACATGAATTTTTGTATTCTTTCTTCTAGAGACAGTTCATTTCCACACATTAGGGAGGAGTCATCTATTATTAATGCATCTAAGTCGTATCCTTCTTCAAAACTACCAACCTTTCCGAAAAAGATTCCACCACCTTTAGTTCCTAAGAAAAAAGCTTCTGAACTAGTCAAAGGCTGTAATTTTTTATCTGTCTCTAACCATTTAATTTTAGAGGCTTGTATAGCTGCCACCATAACACTAGGTATGCTTAAATTATTACCCCCTGATATATCCGAGCCTAAACCTACAGGTACTTTTTTATCTAAAAACTTTCTCACAGGCATTATTCCACTAGATAAGTTATAATTAGAATAAGGGCAATGGGCTGCAAACACTCCATTCCTTGCCATTATGTCAATTTCATTTTCTGTATTATATATACAATGAGCCATTATCGTATTTGTTTGACCAAAAAGTCCATATTCATTATATACAGAAACATAATCTGGAAGCTCTGGGTGCAATTCCTTAACCCATTCTACTTCAGAAACATTCTCACTTAGATGAGATTGAACTGGAATTCCATTATTTATAGCCAATTTACCTAAACCTTTCATAAGCTCCACGGAGCAAGTAGGCACAAATCTTGGGGTAATTATAGGTTTTACAAGGTTGGATTTATCCTTATATTCTAATATGATCTCCTCTGTCTCTACTATGGATCTTTGAGTATCTTCTGTAAGTTCTGGAGTAGTATTTCTATCCATATTTACTTTCCCTACATAAGCTCCTAAGCCAGAATCCATCAACATATCCATCAACAATTTGGTGCTTTCTCTATGGATACTACTAAATATTACCGAACGAGTAGTCCCAACTCTCCATAAATCCTTAATTAGATTAGAATATACCTTTTTTGCATATTCTATATCTCTATACTTTGATTCCTCAGGAAATGTGTAGGTATTAAGCCAAGGGATAAGCTCCTTATCTAAACCTAATCCTCTATTAGGATACTGAGGAGCATGAAGGTGTAAGTCTACAAAACCTGGTATTATCATCTTTCCTGTATAATCTTTTATAGGATAATTTTTATATTCATCAGCTAATTCTTCATATATTCCTACTACTTTTCCATTTTCTGCTACTATATAGTAGTCTTCATAAGTTTCAAACCTATCTTTATTGGAGGTAAATACTATGTCCCCTTTTAACACTATTTTTGCCACATTTATCACTCCTTAAAATTTAGCTTGTTATAATTCAAGTATATTATATCTTTTTTACAATATGTAAATATATATTAAATCTATACAAATCAAACCTTTATAGCATCAATATAATAAAAATGTTCAACTTAGAAATTACTTATTTCTTATCTAAAATCTCCAATTTGAATATTTCCTTTTCAAATTTAATTGAGGTTTTAAATTATTTATTTTTGTTTAATATACCATATATGGGTATATGTAAAGATATAGTATCTTTGGGGGAGGAATTCATTATGAAAATTATCATCAGCGGAGAGGCAAAAGAAAACCTTAGCATGATGGGAAAAAATGCTATGACCATATATGCTGAAGCAGTAGGAAGTTGCTGAAGCCCTATGCCAGAGGTTTTTGTAAGGCTTAATGAGCCGGAGGCTCCCGATAAATATAATATGTATGAAGTGGATGGTATAAAAGTATATCTATATAAAGAAGCTAAGTTGACAGGAGATACGATAGAGATTAAACCTGCCAAATATAGTTCTGATTTAGCAAATAAGGAATTTGATGTATATGGATTAGAATTTGAATAGAAAATAAAAAATAAGCAAATTAATACTTACTAAGTATTAGTTTGCTTATTTTTGAGTTTTATCAGCAACAGATTTTATATAATTATTTATATTTTTAGTTATTTCTATTATATACTTATAAATCTTATTTTATCTCTATTTTTTATACAATTGATAATATCAAGGTATTCATTTTTCAACTTTCCTATTACATTAACCCTATCGTCTTGAGGAAAGCCCTGCCTTAATATTTGAATCTCTCCCGAATACCTTTTATAGCCAATATTATCCATAGTGATTGTCCCTTTTTCTCTAGATATGCAATTAAAAGGTTCCAATTGTTTCCCAATACGGGAATACTCTCTAGATTCCTGTAATCGCATAATACTCTTTGGTGAATCGGCTCTTATAGTGAATACTTGATTATAAAGGTAGTTATAATCTGGTGAAAATTCTACTGGTATGTTGATAATATTTTCTCTGATATAATCGGTAATAAGTTTTCCTTGCAATTCCGATATTTTTACATCCCCTACAAATATTCCATCTACTCCAAAATTTTTAGCAAGGTCTAAATAAGCTACATAAGGAGGAATGTACCTATGCTTTTCTAAAGTTGGTAATCCTTCATATATTGGAGTACGCTTGATTTCATCTCCTGGAATAAAAGCTAAAGTTTTTATTTTTAAATCTTTTAACTTATTGTTAATAATACTGAAATCTTCAGGGTCCAATCCTGTTTCTGGTCTTGGGTAAAAATTATGCAAAGCAAAAACATCTGAACCAGTATCTAATATTTCCTTTGCTATTATTTCATCCTCTGTTGATGGATTAAAAGATATTGGATATTCTTCACCAATTTTTAATATTTCGTCTTCACTAAAACCATAATCTAAACGCAATATATCAATTCCCATATCCTGTGCAAATCTAATAATAGAATCATATTGGAAAAATTCTAAAGTCTTTACAGATACATCTCCCATAATTTTAAATTGTCTTTCCTTTAACCCGCCGCCTCGACCGCGATCTGCCGCTCGTGCAGCTCCCGCGAGCTCTTCACTGAGACCCACTCGCCCAACGCCATCGAGAATGACCCGGC
>NZ_DATHXO010000305.1:0-2638 GCF_035459645.1 Schnuerera sp. | reverse complement strand
CTCTAAGCTTAAATTTGTAGTAATAATTATTGGCTTTCTATCTCTATATCTGCTATCGACAATCTCGTATATCTTTTCTTTAGCCCATGGAGTAGAGTTTTCCGCCCCTAAATCATCTAAGATTAATAGACTTGCATTTTTGAGGCTGTTAATTATCTCCACTTCTCCTTCGTTTCCGTATCTTTTATAAGTTTCCTTTATTCTATTTAGCAGCCCTATGCTGGATATCGCTATAACTGGTGTCATTCGACTTATTAATTCATTCGCTATACAAAATGCTAAATAAGTTTTACCAGTTCCAGGAGGGCCAAAGAATAATAGCCCTATATTTTCTTCCTTCATTTCTTCAAACTTATCTGTATATCGTTTGGCTATATTAAAAAGCCTTTTATTAGTTTCATCTACTTCAAAGTTTTCAAAGGTACATTTTTCAAACTGTTTTCCCATTAGAGAATGGTTTCTCAATCGTTCTAACCTATGCAATTTCTCTTGTATAACTTCTTCCTCTTTCATTTTGTGCCATTTCTCTACTTCACATCGACACATTGTCGGTACTTTTATTTTCTTACCAAATGCTTCAATTATTGACTCCTTAGGAGTCTTACAATTCTTGCAAATCTTCAAAACTGAGTCCAATGCCTTCGTATTGGTCGTCATCTTGTCTATTGTTTTCCCTGTGTTTTCCATTAACGTTCCCTCCTTCGTTTAGGTACGATTCAAACTTAGTACCAAATAACGTTTGTGGTCTTAAATATTGTTCCATTTTCCCACCTAACCATTGGCTACTTTTTATATCTATAACCTTCTTAAAATCATCTAGAGTAAAACCTTCGTTTAGCCTTGCACCAATTAACCTCTGTGTCGCTTTAGTTGTATGCCTAAAATTCTTATTTGTTTTTTTATTAAGGTACTCGACTATATCTTTATATACTTTCTTATCATTCTTATCATTCTTATAATTCTTGTTTGTGTTATTTTGTTGTTCTTTTGTTGTTATTTTGTTGTTATTTTGTTGATATGCTTCCTTATCTTCGGTTTGGTATTTTCGCCAATTTTCAATAGTTACAACTGTCATTTTGTTGTTACTATTTAAGCTAATCATTTGCATTTTTTCTAAAGTTTTTAAATACTTATAAAAAGTGCTTGGATTAATTTCTAATTCATCTGATCCTTTAAATCTACCAGTCACAAATTGTCCAGGTTCCAAATCTACAACTTGCAATCCCACCATCTGTTGATAATTGTCATGACTGGCTTTTAATAAGCACCACAACCAAACTCTCAATAGATTAGGATTATCGAATACAGGGTTATATAATAATTTCCTATGAAGTTTTATCCAACCTGCCAAGTCATCACCTATTTTTAGGAGACGAAGGGATAACTTACCCCTTCATCTATCCTTCTTTAGCCATTTCGTTCAACATTTCTATTAGTTCGCTAGCTTCCTTTTTTGTTAGTACTTTACTACTATCTTTTCCATATGCTTCTTTGATATAGCCTGCCATACTCTCTGGAGAGTAGTTCTTTTGCTTTGCAAGTTTATAAATATAGTTTAATTGCTTATCACTAGCTAGACTATTATCAATTATTGGTTGCTTGCCCTTATCTACTTTAGGCCTGCTTACTTGCTCTGTATCGTGCTCATTAGTTGCATCACTGTCCTTTGTGTCATCTATTGCGAAAAGTCCGTTTAAAGCGTATTTACGAGCGTAAGAGCTTGTGCTACCAGTGAGCTGACTTAGGTCCATTCCTTTTTTAGTTTCATCTTCTCTTGCATACGCTGATACCTCTACTTTGTCGCCTTTTTCTATATCAATTAGTGTTGCTGTAGCTTTTACATAGTACCTATCACCTATAAGGACTATTTCATCCGATATTGTTACTGCTGTTTTATGTTTAGCCAGTACCGGTTTTAAACCTTCTAGTATATCTTCGCAACTCCTATAATGATATTTTCCGAAATCATTGTATTGGTTCTTCGGAGCTTTAAGCTCCGCTTGTATGTTCATTAACTTTTCATATACATTCATGTTATCCCTCCTATCCACAGTAAGGTTTTTTAAACCTTATAACTACTTCATCTTGTGTAATTTTGTATAGTTCGTGAGTGCACTCTAGCCATTCCTCTTGACCTTTTTCTACTGTCATATATCCAGATATTTCTCTTACTGCTTGTACTAAATCATCATAATCTGGGAAAGTATTTGCAAATATATAGTCAACTACATGATCTTCCATTGTTCCATTTCCATTTTGTACTACCTTAGTTTCAATTAGCTTTACTTCTCCCATTGTTCTACCTCCATCTCACAAAATTTTCTAAAATCCTCTTCCAGTTCCTTTAGGTTCTTCTCTGCATTTCTCCCTACCTTAACTAGCCTTTCTAGTTCTGTCATTCTCTCAAGCATGTAGTACATTTCTTCTCTTCTCTCTGCCTTACAAGGCCTTGATTTCTCTATGATTAACGTTCCGTCTCCTCTATTAACAACTTGTTTCATTTACAACCCTTCCTTTCTGTGTTATAATTAGTTAATGATGTTTTTTATTGCTGCTATCAATATCCCTATACCTACAACGACAATCCCAGGTATAAGGTGAGATAGCATTTTTATTACTGCTTTGTAGATGATTATTG
>NZ_DATHXO010000304.1:0-3044 GCF_035459645.1 Schnuerera sp. | reverse complement strand
TTAAAGCTTATTTTCCTGAAGATCAAGACTTAACTGATAGAATAGAACTTGTAAGGGATAATATTGAACGAATTCCCTGTGATAAAACAGGTAAAAGTTTAGGAGAAGTTACTATAATGGAAGTATATGAAAAGGATTGGGCTGAAGCCTGGAAAAAATATTATAAACCCATTAAAATAGGAGAAAAGATTGTAATAAAACCTACTTGGGAGAAATATGAAAAAAAAGACGAAGAAATAGTAATTGAACTTGACCCTGGAATGGCATTTGGAACAGGAACCCATGAAACAACTATAATGTGCATCGAAGCTTTAGAAACATATATGAAAAAAGGTGATACAGTCTGGGATATAGGGTGCGGCAGTGGAATATTAAGTATAGTAGCAGCTAAGTTAGGTGCAAAGAAGGTAATTGGAGTAGATTTAGATAAAATGTGCACTAAGATTTCTAATGAAAATATAAAAATAAATAAAGTTTATGACAGTGTAGAGATTAGACATGGTAATTTATTTAATTCAGTTGATGAAAAAGCAAATATTATTGTATCTAATATTATTGCTGAAGTAATAATAGATATGGTGGATCATATTGATGAGTATCTACTAAAAGAAGGAATATTTATTGCATCTGGCATCATTCTTGAAAAGGTAGAGAAAGTTAAAGAAAAATTGATAAAAAAAGGGCTTAAAATTTTGGAGATAAAATATATGGATGAATGGGCTCTAATAGTTAGTGCTTTAGAATAAGGTGAATATATGAATAGATTTTTTGTTAACAAAAGTCAAATTTACCAAAATAAAGTTAAAATACTAGGAAAGGATGTAAAACACATTAAGGATGTTTTAAGGTTAAAATATAAAGATAAAATAGAAATAGTATCAGGAAATAAAACTTACTTGTGTGAAATTTTGGAGATAAAACCAGATAATATCATCCTTTTAATATTAGATAGCTTTCAAGGGAAAAATGAGCCACCTGTTCATATAGTATTATATCAAGGAATAGCCAAAGGGGATAAAATGGATTTCATAATCCAAAAATCTACTGAAATAGGAGTGAAAGAAATTTATCCAGTCATTACTAATAGGACAATTGTTAAGATTAAAGGCAGAAAGAAAGAGCAGAAAAAGATAGAAAGGTGGAGGAGCATATCTGAAGAAGCTGCTAAGCAGAGTAAAAGAGATGCAATACCTATTGTTAATAATGTAATTAGTTATGATGAGATGGTAAATATTTTAAAAGGTGAAGAAAATATAATAATTCCCTATGAAGCAGAAGAAAACAACACTTTAAAAGAAACATTGAAGAACACTAAAAATGGAAAAATTCATATAATAATAGGGCCAGAAGGTGGTTTTGAAGAAGAAGAGATAGATACTATTCGAAGTATTGGAGGAAAATCTGTAACTCTCGGTCCAAGGATTTTTAGGACAGAAACAGCAGGACTAGTTGTAATGTCAATTGCTCTATATGAACTGGGAGATTTGGGAGTGAGAACATGAAAAAAGTAGCATTCTATACTTTAGGATGTAAGGTGAATCAATATGAAACAGAGGCTATGGAAGAATTATTTGAGAAAAGAGGCTACAAAATAGTAGATCATAATGAAGAAGCTGATATATATGTTATAAACACATGTACAGTTACTAATCTCGGAGATAGGAAATCTAGACAATTTATGCGAAGAGCAAAGAAGAAAAACAAAGAATCTATTATTGTAGCAGTAGGATGTTATTCTCAGGTGGCACCAAAAGAAGTAGAAGAAATAGAAGGTGTGGATATAGTTATTGGTACTACTGATAGAAATAGAATAGTAGATTTATGTGAAGAAGCTAAAAATAATAATAAAAAAATAAATATAGTGAAAGAGATTAGGCATCATAAAGAGTTTGAAAAATTAAATATTGTAGATTTAAAACATAAGACAAGAGCCTATATAAAAATTCAAGAGGGATGTAATCAATTTTGTAGTTATTGTATAATTCCATATGCTAGAGGTCCTATACGTAGTAGAGCTCTAGAAGATATAGTATATGAATCTAAAAGATTAGCTAGAGTAGGTTTTAAAGAAATTATACTTACTGGAATACATGTGACTTCCTATGGGAAGGACTTAAATGATTTAACACTTATAGATGTTATAGAAGAAATATCTAAAATTAAGGGGATAGAAAGAATAAGATTAAGTTCTATTGAACCAACATTTATAGATGAAGAATTTATGCAGAGAGCAGTAAGAACAAAAAAACTATGTGATCATTTTCACCTATCATTGCAAAGTGGTAGCGATACAGTATTAAAAAGGATGAATAGGAAATATACTACGGATGAATATAAAAACATTGTGAATTTAATAAGGGAATATATGCCAAATGCTGGAATTACAACGGATATTATAGTGGGTTTTCCTGGTGAAACTAATAAAGAGTTTAACCAAACCTATAATTTTGTAAAGGATATTCATTTTTCTAGGATTCATGTATTTAAGTATTCACCAAGGAAAGGGACTCCTGCTAGTAAGTTTAAAAATCAAATTCATGGCAATATAAAACATAATAGAAGTGAAAAGTTGATCAATTTAGGTGAAGAGCTTATCATTAGCTTTAATGAACAAAATATGTATAAAACTTTACAGGTACTTTTTGAAGAAGGCAATAATGGATATATGGAAGGATATACAACTAACTATATTAGAGTAAAGGCTGAAGCCGGTGATGAAGTAAAGGGTAAAATTCTACCTGTGAAAATTATGGACAAAGAAAATGATATTTTAATAGGAAAAATAGAGGAATTATAAAAGCTTTATAGAATATATTAATATAAGACAATGGAGGAGGTGAAAAGATGAGTGATTGCATATTTTGTAAAATAATAAACAAAGAAATACCTTCTGAAATCATATATGAAGATGATAAAGTTATAGCTTTTAAAGATGTTAATCCTCAGTCACCTATTCATATTTTGGTAATACCTAAAGAGCATATAGAATCTTTAAACCAAATAAATAATGAAAATTCTGATCTTATAAGTTATATATTTGTTAT
>NZ_DATHXO010000303.1:0-6098 GCF_035459645.1 Schnuerera sp. | reverse complement strand
AAATAGTTACCGTCTTGTAATTCACCTACAACTGTAGCATCATTTGATTCATCATCTGTTGTTGTTCCTGTTTCTTGACCACCACAACCAACAAGTAAAGCTGCAACTAATACTGTGGTTAAGATCACAAAACCTAACCTTCTTTTCATTCGTATCCCTCCAAAATTTTTAAATAATTAGGTAAGTATTTGAAAACCCTAATATATTATAACTAAATTATACAATAATTACAACAATTGTTTGTTTGTTAACAATCAATTGATATTATTCATTGTCTTTCACTTTTATAATCGGTATATTAGCTACTAAAGCCGACATTGGCATGCTGTCCGATTCTCTTTTCATTCTTGTCAATTTAATATCCAAGCTCTCTTCATCTATTTCCGCATACTCTCTTACTACCCTTATCATATCTCCTTTAATCATTTCTAAAAATTTCGGAGATATATCTGATCTATCATGAACCAAAACTAATTTCAATCTTTCTTTAGCTAAGTTTTTACTACTTTGATTTTTTTTACTAAAAAATTTTAGAAAATCCAAAGTCACTCCCCCTTTACTTGCTAAATAGTAATTTAATTAATTTACTAAATTTGCCTTCATTATTTTCTAGATTAAGCAACTCTACTTCTTTTCCAATAATCCTATCACAAATATTTCTATATGCTTTTGCAGATAAAGGTTCCTCTTCAACTACTACCGGCTCTCCTTTGTTTGTTGAAACTACAATATATTCATCATCTGGTACAACACCTATTAAATCTACAGCCAATATATCTACAATATCTTCTACATTCATCATATCTCCTCTTTTTACCATATCATGTCTAATTCTGTTGATGATTAATTTTGGATCATTAAGCCCTTGAGCTTCTAGTAGACCAATTACTCTATCTGCATCCCTTACCGCTGAAATTTCTGGTGTTGTTACTATGAAAGCCTCATCCGCTCCAGCAATTGAGTTTTGAAAACCAAGTTCTATCCCTGCAGGAGAATCTATGATAATATAGTCAAATTCCTCTTTCAATTCTTTTATAAGCTCCATCATTTGTTCAGGTTTTACTGCAGTCTTATCCTTGGTCTGAGCAGCTGGTAACAAAAATAAACCTTCAAAACGCTTGTCCCTTATCAGACCTTGTTTTAGTCTACAGGTTTTCTCCACTACATCAACTATATCATATACTATTCTATTTTCCAGTCCCATTACCACATCTAGATTCCTAAGGCCTATATCAGTATCTACTACTACAACCTTGTTGCCTAAAATGGCTAATCCTGTGCCTATATTTGCAGTTGTAGTAGTTTTACCTACTCCACCTTTTCCTGATGTTATTACAATAGCTTTTCCCATTTTTTCTTCCTCCTCTTCATTATTTTCTCGGTAAATATGGCTCTATAAGAACTTCACCATCATAGATTTTAGCAACCTCTGGCAATCCAGAAGTAATTATATCTCCATCTGGTTGTCGTCCAATTATATTTGCTATTCTAAGTTGTGTTGGTTGTAAATCATACGCAGCAACTATCGCCTTATAATTTCCGTCTATTCCAGCATGGGCAACTCCTCTCAAGGTTCCAAGTATTATAATGTTTCCTTTTGCTTTAATCAATGCTCCAGGATTTACATCCCCAATTATAACGATATTTCCATCATATTCAATAACTTGTCCAGACCTTATAGTGCTGTTTATAAATTTGGTCATCCCCTCATAAATACCCTTATAAGGTTTCTCGTCTAGATGTGATGGTAATCCATCTTCAGAAATATGTAGCTTAAATTTTGTTCTAATCATTTCAAGTAATTCATCAATCTCATCTTCTGTAATATTTTCTCCTTTAATACCTAATAAATTTGCCCCTCCAAAAAAATCTATAGATTCTACTAATTTTTTCTCCAATTCCCTTTTGATTTGTTGAAATTCCCCTTCTTTAATACAAATATAAATCCCTTCTTTAATCCCTCTAAAATTTACTAGTCCTTCTCTCACTGGTATTCCCTCCACAATAACTCCTCCATATATATTCTCCATATATTCAAAAAATCCTTCTCCTTTGAAAATTTGAATTGGAAGGATTATAGATCACCTTGCCAATTCAACTTCAAATGGTAATGTCTCCTTTTTATCAATGCTATTGAGTCCAAAATATTCAGCTATAATTTCCCTTGCAATAGGACCTGCATATCCACCGCTTCCTCCTTGAAATAAAACTATGGAAATAGCTATCTCAGGATCATCATGGGGTGCATAAGCAACAAACCAAGCATAATCATCATAAGTATCACCTGTTGCAGGATTAATACCTGATCTCTGAGCTGTCCCTGTTTTTGCTGCTACAGGTATAGGGAATTTAGCAAATTGGCTTCTTGCAGTCCCTTCTGTAGCAACTTTTCTCATCCCAGTTTTTACATGTTCTAAATTTTCATAATTATTTAGATTAATTCTTTCGGGATTTACTTCTCTTTGAAATATAGTTTCTGAATTATCATAATTCTTTATACTATCTATTGTAGTGACTTTATGTCTATAACCTCCATTGGCAATAGTAGCAATATAATTAGTCATCTGGATCGGTGTATAAGCATTTTGTCCTTGTCCAATAGTAACGTTTAGTGTATCAGTAATATTCCATCCTGCAAAATTTAAGTAGGTGTATTTTATTTTATCTGCTAAACCTTCCCTTTCCCCTTCAAGTCGTTTTTCTGGCTCTATTCCCATGTTATCCAATTGTCTTATTACTTCATTCCTAGTTAAAGGTTCTTCTGCTTCAGTCCAACTAATTATCTTCTCTATTTTTTCAGTTATTTCTTCATCAGAGAATTGTTCTCCTTCTTTAATATATGACCTTATATTCCTATTCAAATACCTTTTTAACAAGGTTTTAGTTATCATTACCTTACTTTGTGGATTCGGTACTCCACCCGAAGCTTCTCTAGGAATATCTATCTCTATACCCGTCCTATCGTTTAATCCTAGTTCTTTAGAGATATTAGCTATATCTTCTATATCGATTCTCATTCCTAAAGATTCACCAGTTCTTTGATTTCTACCTAATGCAACAGAATAGAAATAATAGTTACAAGAATCCCTAAGAGCTTCATAAACATTTACAGGCCCATGGGTACCTCTTCTGGAATTCCAAAGCCAGCAACCAAATCTTTGGTTTCCAATATCTACATAACCCATATCTCTAATCGTTTTAGTAGGACTTAAACCATTTTCTAATGCTGCAAGGGCAGTTACCATCTTAAAAGTAGAACCAGGTTGTATAGCAGTTTGTATAGCTATATTATATAAAGGCCTTGGTGCCAATAAATCTTCCTCATTTTCTGGAAACAAACTTGCCCAGTCAGTACTTGATATTCCTGTAGAAAATAGATTAGGATCATATGCAGGGTAATTTGCTAATGCCAACAATTCTCCAGTTTTAACGTCAGTAACTACTACCGCACCAGAAGTAGCATTAATATATGGTCTTCCTTTACTCCTACTAGTCCCAAACTTATAATCTCCCCACTGACTTTTAAAGGTTCCTCCTTTTTGTATTTCTTCCAAAGCATATTTCAAATTTTCTTCTGCTACCTTTTGTAGTTGTGAATCTAAAGTTAAATATATATTATTTCCTGGTATTGCTTTTTTTTCATCAATTACATTAGTTGTATTCCCTAAAACATCAACCTCTACTCTTTTAACTCCATTTTCTCCTCTAAGCTCTGATTCAAATTTCTCTTCAATACCTGTTTTTCCAATTATATCATTGGGAGAATAATTGTTTTCTTTTACATATTTTTCAATCTCATTAGTCTGGGATATCTTACCTAAATAACCTAGTATATGAGCAGCAGTCTCTCCTTCTGGATAATATCTAACTGGCTCTATTGAAACCTGAATAGCCGACATTTCCATAAGGCCTTCTTCAATTTTAGCTACAGTAGAATCCTTTATACCATATGCAATATTAATAGGTTGATAAGCTCTATGTCCTTGTTTATCTAATTGGTCATAGAGGCTCATTATAACTCTAGATTCATATCTGCTTAAATCTTTATCTAATTCATAATATTCCATAAGATATAAAAAAACTTCTTCTGCATTTTTATCTTCAGAAATTTTAAATTTATCATACCAATCATTTTTATTAACTAATGAAACATACTCCCATTTTGAAACGGATATTCTTGGGTTATGGCCTTTTTCTAACATCACTTCTTGAGCAATACTCTTAATACTATCATCGGTAATAAAGTCATATAAAATATTATTCTCCTTTGCAAAATCCATAAGTGCATCTATAGGCCTTTTATTGCTAGATAAATTTTTATCGTTATGAGTATATAATACAGTATTCATTTCTTGATCAATATCTATCGTAACAGGGGGTTCTAAATCTTTATCTTCAATTTTTCTAATCAATATTTCCCCAGGTACAGTTCTTTCTACATCCCCCTTTTCATCTTCAACCTCTACTATCTTTTCCAATAAACTTTCCAAGGAAGTTTCTATAACTATATTAACAAAATCATCTTTTGCACTAGTTTCAAAATTTATGTTTTCAAAAGCTTTTATAAGTTCTCTTTTTTGGTCTAAATACTCTTGGTCATAGATTATTGAATACTTTTTTAATATTAGATTATTATCTAAATTGTTTTCCTTTAAAATATTGAAAACTATCCGTCTTGAAATAGGGTGATCTACTATTTTTCTGATAATATTCTTGTCATTATCAATAAGTTTTATTATTGCTTCTTTTGCAGTAGCATCCTGTCTAATTTGATAATCCTTTTTCCATTGTTCAATATCTTTATCGCTATCATAATTTAATATCAATTCTTCTTCATTTATCTCTGCATGGATAGGTATTTCTATTCCTTTATTATCAAGAGCATTAATAGCCTTATTGACAGTCATAAATTGATAATGTTCTTCATAGTCAGGATGAATATAATAAGCATCTAGAATCTGTGACAACAAATTATTAGATATTATTATATCTATTACCTTTTCAGTTGGTTCAGTGTTTTCCAGTTCATATAATTTTTCATTTTTATAATCAAAAATATTAAATTCTATTGGAAACTCATCTACATAGGAAACTCCATCTTCCTCAAGTAATCTAGCTAATGTTAACAAGGCGTTGTTTTTCTTTTCTCTATCTTCTATATTTAACTCGTCTTTTAAAATCTGCACAGTAAAACTAGGCTTATTACCAGCCAATAATCTACCATATCTGTCTCTAATTTCACCTCTTGGTGCAGTAATGTATACTTCCTTTAATCTTTTGTTATCAGAAATATCTCTATAATAGTCTCCCTCTACTATAGTTAATGTTGCTAATTTAAATGAAAGGATTAACATAATGACTGTTAATATAATTGCCAAAATATTAAATCGATTTTTTAACTTTTCAATTAATTTCACAGCTTACACCCCTATCTCCTTCCGAACCTAATTGAAGGAATGACAAATACTTTAGAAAACCACTTGTACAATATAATAGATATTAAACTATTATAAAAAATTTCAATAATGATAACATTTTTAAAAAAGACAAGAAAATTTATATTATAAGATAAAAAGAACATAAATAAATTGTGTACTAAATGATAAAAGATGGTAGAAAATATGGTCATGATAAAAGGAATAAGTATATTGTCTTTAGATAATCTATTTTCCGCCATACCTACTAAATATCCAACGAAAAAATATATAAATCCATTTATTCCTATTACAGAGCTAAAAATAATATCCTGTAATAGACCTGCCAACAACCCCATAATACTAGCAGTTTTCTTGCCTTTTAACAATGCTATAACAACGATTATTACAAGACTTGTATTTGGCACTACTTCGAATATTTTAAAATATTGGAATATTGTAGATTGTAATATGAAATTAATAATAATTATCAATATTGTAATAAATGTAGTCAATTTGAACCCCTCAATTTTAATCAGATATAATAAAAACTTTGTATAATTTTTTGAAATCTACTGCTGGCTCAACTTCTATATGTTTTGTTAAATCCTCATCTTTTTTTATTACATCTGTAATCTCACCTATATATAAATCCTTTACGTAAGCACCACCTAAACCAGAGCT
>NZ_DATHXO010000302.1:0-1623 GCF_035459645.1 Schnuerera sp. | reverse complement strand
GGAGCTGCCACTCTGCTGGGCATTGCCATCATTTTGATCAACCTCGGTGTCTTTACTTATGTCGCCACCTGGTTCTGGCCCATATATGAGCGTATCATGCAACGTTCCGGGCTGATAGCTTCAACCCTGGGCATCCTGTTGCTGGTACTCAGTTTTTATGTGCAATATGTGGACAACCGTTACAACGAAGCGAAAAAATAATAATATAATATATATAAGTTAATATCTCTGAGATATCTATAAAAGGAAGGAAGTGTTAATAATGAGTCTTATTTCTAAGCTGAATGAGGACCGAAGTCTAAAGATACCAGAAGAAATATTAAAAAAAGCAGGATTGAGACCAGGTGCTGAAATTATATGGCTATATGACGAAGAAACTAGGCAAATCTTATTAATGGAAAAGCCAGATAGTTTTGCAAAAGTTATGAGAGGATTGGGAAAGGAATTATGGAACAATATTAACACTAATGAATATATAAAAGAGGAAAGAGAATCATGGGAATAAACAATAATCTATCAATTATTGATGTGGATTATAAAATTGCAGATATAGCATCAAGGATTAGAGCTAATTATAATATTAAAACTCCAGATGCGATAATTTTAGCTACAGGTATATCCATGAATGTTGATTATTTTATTACAAATGATATTAAATTAAAAAATGTATGTAGTAAAGAGAATATAGAAGCAATAATTATAGAAGATATAGAGGATTAAACAGCAGGTTTATTATGTTAGAAAACTTACTGGTTTTTATTTTTATTATTTACAATATTATTACAATTATTGGAAATGACTTATAATTTTTATAATCATGATAAAATAATGTTAAGGAGATGATGAGCGTGAAAAGTATAGGAAAGTACTTGAGTCTTGTATTGATATTAGTTGTTTTGTTAAGCATTCCAGTAAATGCACAAGGTCACAAGGTCAATGTTATATTAGATGGAGCTGGTGTAGATATGGAAACTATCTTAGAAAGTGATAGAATCTTCGTACCCGTTGAGGCTCTGGGCGAGAAGTTGGATTTTAAAGTAGAGTATGTTGACAATCAGATTTATATAATAAAAAATAATGCTAATATATTATTAACTATAAACTCTAATATGGCTATGGTGAATGATGAAGAGTTAGAATTGGATGTTAAGCCATTGCTAATAGATAATAATATCTTTGTTCCACTTAGATTTGTAGCAGAAAGTATGGGAAAGGATGTTACTTGGGATGGAAGTAATTATAATGTATTGATTGGAGAATTCAATCAAGAAGCAAATATTGAAGATACATTTATTTATTTCAATGAAGAATATGGATACACTCTAAGCTTTCCAAATTCATGGAAGGATGAAACTATTATCGAGACAAAAGATGGGACTCTATATGTCTACGATAAGAAGTCAACAGGGAGATTTATCGAAGATGGATACGAAAGCTATGGACCAGTATTTGAAGTAAGACTTAGTGACTATTCATTAACTGCTGGGCTAACTTGCTCAGATGATTATGTGCTTGACTATAGTGACGGAAAATATATTGAAGCATTATTTGGAAGCGATTTTCAATTCTATCCTGAAACGGTAGATTCATATAAGAAGATATATGATGAAGGGCTAAAGGTAT
>NZ_DATHXO010000301.1:0-2259 GCF_035459645.1 Schnuerera sp. | reverse complement strand
GGGATGGACCTGTGTGTCCATCCGGTTTCATACGACACATGATTTACAATAGTCATCGCAATGGTTCTAGCATATATAATGGTTGTGCGTAGGGGCAGACCCATGTGTCTGCCCTCTAATGATAGGACACATAGTTAATATTATATGTAATATATAATATGATATAATATGATATAATATATCTGGGTATTATATGTTAAAGAGAATCTTTATAATTTGTCTTAAAAAAGAGGGATTGGGGGTCGAAAATATGATTCCAAAAGAAAAAGAGATTTCTTATGAAGAATTTATGGAAATAGATATAAATAGTGATAATAATTTAGAATTCATTGATGGGAAAGTATATCTATTAGCTGCTCCTTCAGTTGCACATCAAATGGTAGTAACAAATTTGTCAGCGGAATTTAGAAATTATTTTAAAAATAAAGACTGTATACATTTTGTTGCTCCCTTTGATGTAGTTTTAAAAGACGAAGAAAAAATTCACAAAGTGCAACCAGATTTAACAGTAATATGTGACAAGAAAGGATTAGGAGAACAAAATTATACTGGTGTACCTACTCTTGTTGTTGAAGTATTATCTCCATCTACAGCATCAAATGATTTCATAAAAAAAATGGGAATATATATGAAGGTTGGAGTAAAAGAATATTGGATAATATCTCCTAAAAATAATACAGTTCATATATTTACATTAAAAGAAGATAGGTTTTACTCTGAGCCAACTATATATTCTAAAGAAGATGTAGTAAAATCAATTATATTTGAGGATTTAGAGATTAAATTAAATGATATATTTGGATAGAAAAGCTAAATAAATTTCAAAGTTATTAATAATGTTGTAAATAAAGCAGTAGGTTCTTATGATGAAACCTACTGTTTTATTTTATCAGCTTAAACCAACTACTAAACATATTCTATTTATTTTATGAGTCGAGTCGATACGGTGGACTCTATCATAAGTAGTGGACAAGCTATGCGTTATTGGAAATATTTATAAAAATTAGTATAAAACATATTAAATATGCTTTAAAACAAGATGAAATTGAGTATAATATTAATTCGATACTTGACTAGCACCTTAGGGGATACATTAATATTAAATTAGGAGGTGTTAGATATGTTAATTAAAGATATATGCCAGGAGACAGGGCTTACAAAAAAGGCAGTAGAATATTATCAACAAAAAGGATTGATTTCTCCTGAAATTAGAGAAAATGGATACAGATATTTTAGTCAGGGAGATGTTGAAAAGTTAAAAAAGATAGCTTTACTTCGTAAATTTGATTTAAGTATTGAAGAAATCAGTAAAGTTTTATGCAGCCAATCACCTAATACTGTTTTACGTGAGATAAAGTATCAGAAGGAAATAGAACATAATAACGAGAAGAAAAAGTTAGAATTATTGGAAGAGTTAATTCAAGGTGAAGATAGAGAAACGATTGAAAGTGGTCTTAATAGATTATTTGAACAATCTACAATTAAACAAAGATTATTAAATATATTTCCAGGATATTACGGAAGATTTATTAGTATTCACTTTGGCCAATTTCTAAATATTGAATTGGAAAGAGAAGAACAAAAAGAGGCATATCAAATCATAGTTACATTTTTAGATGAAGTGGAATCATTTATGATTCCTACTGATTTGCAAAACATCATTGATACTGTGACATCTACTATTGATGATGCAGATGTATATAAGCTATCTAGTGGATGGACAAATGCTGTAAATGATTTTGATACTTATTATAATGAGAATCAAGAAATATTAGAACAATATATTGAATATAAGAAGACTAAAGAATATAGAGAATCTGATGCAGCACGTTTAATGGAGTTGTTTAGGAAATTTGGGGAAACTAGTGGATATTATGATATCTTTATACCTGCTATGAGAAAATTAAGTCCAATATTTAATGATTACTATGAAAAATTGCTAGAAGCAAATGAAAGATTTATAGCAAAACATCCAGAAATACAAGACTGGTATCAAAGATAAAAACATTGTTTTTTACAAATGTCAAGAAGCTGAAGAATCAGAAATAGCAATTTTAAAAAAAGGAATAGTAAATCATATTATAGATTTAGGGGATGGCATAATTATTATAAAAAATGTTCCTGCCAATACTTGTAATCAATGTGGAGAATATTATGTAGACACTGAAACAGCCATAAAACTAGAAAATATTGTAGAAGAGTTAAGAAAAAATAAAGCAGAAGTTCTTATCATTAATTATAATGAAATGGTAGCCTAGG
>NZ_DATHXO010000300.1:0-7190 GCF_035459645.1 Schnuerera sp. | reverse complement strand
AATATACGTTCTATAGTTTCTACTGTTAATTTTCTTCCTGTCCTAGATAGAAAATAATTATCTGGAATATCTTTTTTGTAAAAGTAATTGTCCTTAATTCTTTCATATCTTCTACATACTTTTTTAAGCTCTACTGATAATGCAACAAATCTTTCTTTAGAACCTTTACCAAAAATTTTAATTCTATCTGTTTGAATATCATCATTAGTAATATTTATTAATTCTGATGTCCTAATTCCAGTATCAAACATCATATTGACAATTGCTTTATTTCTTGCATTAAGATAATCGCTATAATCATAATAATTGATTAATCTATGCACTTCTTCATCTGTAAATACTTCTATTACCTTTTTTTCTTCTCTTGCTTTTTTAATATTCTGCATTGGATTTTGTATAATATATTCATTCTCAACACAATAATTAAAGAATTGATTACATACCTTGTAAATCCCATTACAATATTTATTTGTACAACCTTCATCTTGTTTAAGTTTAAGAAATTTTTTAATGTGTAGAGGTTTAATATCTTTTACATTATCAATTTTTTGCTCCCTCACATATTTTTCAAACCTAATTAAATGATTTCTGTAGTTTTTTAGTGTACTACCTGCCAACCCCCTAACTTGACAATCAAACAAATAATCTTCAATTTCTAAAAACATAAAAAATCACCCTCCATAATGTTTTTTATACAAAATGAAGGGCGATTATATATCATCATTCAAGCCAATATTTTACTTTTATTATTTGTCGTAACTCATATAATACTGTATATAACTATCTTAAATATTCTAATTCTAAATCATCAGGAATTTCCCAATTGTGGTAGATGTCCTGCACATCATCATTATCTTCTAAAAGTTCTATTAGTTTTATCATATTTTTAACATCTTTCTCATTATTTAACTCTGTTGTATTTTGAGGTAAGAAGGCCAATTCAGCTACTGCAAATTCGTAGCCACTATCGCTTAATGAATCACGTATTTGGTTGAAATCTTCAACATTAGTTATTATTTCATAACCATCTTCATCACTGCTAAAATCTTCTGCACCTAAATCTATTGATTGAAGCATTAATTCTTCTTCATCTATATTATCTTTTTTTTCTATTGCCAAAAGTCCTTTTCTATTGAACATAAAAGATACACAACCTGATTGTCCTAAATTTCCACCAAATTTGTCAAAAGCATGTCTTACTTCTGAAGCAGTTCTATTTCTATTATCTGTTAAACAGGATACAAACACTGCTATTCCACCTGGTCCATATCCTTCATAGATAATATCTTCATAATTATCTGCTCCTAATTCTCCACTTCCCTTTTTAATAGCTCTTTCAATATTATCATTAGGCATATTGCTAGCTTTAGCCTTTTCAATAGCAGCTTTTAATGCTGGATTATATTCTGGGTCTGCTCCACCTTCTTTTGCAGCTACCATTATATATCTACCTAGCTTTGTAAATTCTTTAGCTCTTTTAGCATCTTCCTTGCCTTTTTTGTTTTTTATATTATTCCATTTAGAATGTCCTGCCATTTTTACTTCACCATCCTTCATTATTCCTAATATATTTTAACTTATATTAAACAATATCTTTGTTATTCTTTTGGCTTAAAAATAGGTGGAAAAGCTCTTTTATGTTGACTTATTCTATTCATTTTTTTTATTTTCTCCACCAATTCTTCAGGTCCAGTATTATTCAAAATATAATTATCTAAAATATCGTATCCAAAACCCATCTCCTCCTCATCGGTTTGATTTTCCCACAAACCAGCTGTAGGTGGTTTTTCTATTATTATCTTTGGTATCTTTAAATATTTGGCCATTTCCCAGATGTCTTTTTTTATGAAAGAGGCAAGTGGTAATAAATCCACACCACTATCACCATGTTTAGTAAAATAGCCAATGGTAAATTCACTTTTATTACTTGAACCAGTAACTAAATAATTATAACTTTGTGCAAAATAATATAATGTTGTCATCCTTAATCTAGGTTTGATATTAGCCATAGCTAATTTATTTGTATTTTTTAAATTAATAGATTGAATAAGCTGATCATAGGTCCTAGTCAGATCTACTATTTCAGTTTGCAAATCCAGACTATCTGCAACCAAAATACCATGTTCCTTGTCTATTGGTTCACTATGACAAGGCATAATTACGCCTAATGAATTCTTTGGAAATGCTTTTTTTGCAAGTCCTGCTACTACCGCCGAATCAATTCCTCCGCTTAATCCGAATACTAAACCCTTTCCACCAGCTTCTTTAACTTTATATCTCAACCAACTAACTAGTTCATCACAAGTTTTTTCAACGTTTTTCATCCTAATACCTCCAAGATTCATACTTTTGAGTATAAGTTATGTGATTATGGTAAAATTAATAATTAATAACGATAGATATTTAACCTAATTAATTATATCATAAAGGAGTTAATTATGCATTCAAAACCTATTAAGTTGATTGGAATAGGCCTAGTAACTGGTTTGATCAATGGATTATTTGGTTCTGGTGGCGGAACTATTGTAGTGCCTGCTCTAGTATTTTTACTTGGAATAGAAGATTATAAAGCCCACGCAACGGCTATTTCTATAATACTGCCTTTATCTATAATCAGTTCATTTGTTTATTTCAAAAACAATATAATAAAATTAGATATTTCACTGATAATTGCTTTAGGTGGTGTTGTAGGCAGTATTATAGGTGCAAAACTTCTTAATAAAGTTCCTATTCCAATACTTAGAAAAATATTTGGTAGTGTTATTATTTATACTGCAATAAGGATGATAATATAATGAAACTGTTTATAATTGGACTTTTATCTGGCATAATCAGTGGCATGGGAATTGGAGGAGGCGCTATTTTAATCCCTTCATTGGTCTTCTTCAGTTCATTAAAACAACAAGAAGCCCAAGGAATAAATCTAATAGTATTCATTCCTGTTGCTATTGTAGCTTTAGTTATCCATAGCAAAGAAAAAAATATTGATTTCAAACATGCTAAATATATAATAATTGGAGGTGTTGGAGGAGCAATTGTCGGTTCTATTCTTGCAGTTAAAATAAACCCAATTTCCCTTAGAAAATATTTTGGATTCTTTCTTTTGCTCATTGGAATATTTGAATTTTTTAAAAAGAAATAGGCTCTTTACCTCCTATTTCTTTTCCAAGTCAATATTTATATTTATTAAATTATTTTATCCTTTTCCCATTTTTCATAGATATATATTCTTGATCTATATATTCAATAATTCCATTTCCACTAGTTAAATCAGTGATAGTTTTCTTAAAGTAATCCACTTCTGAAAAATTAATATATACATAAATGTTAACAGCATCATCATATACTATGTCATCTATTAAATAATCTTTAGTCATCAAATAGTTTTCAATTATTCCATAGAGTGTATAATCTATTCTGACCTTCAATCTATAATGAAGGGTATTCTCGACTATTACTCCTGCTTCTAATCCAATCTTTGCGCCTTTAGTATAGGCCCTTATTAAACCTCCAGCTCCTAACTTTATCCCTCCAAAATATCTTGTAACCACCACCACTACATTTCTAAGGTCTTCCTTTTTTATAACTTCTAAAGTAGGTATACCCGCTGTGCCGGAAGGTTCACCATCATCACTGAAACGTTGAACATTGCTATCTTCTCCTAAAACATAAGCATATACATTATGGGTTGCATCTCTATGTTTAGTTTTTATCTTCTCAATAAAATCTATAGCTTCATCTTCAGATTCTATAGGCATTGCATATCCAATAAATCTTGACTTATTTATTATTATTTCGTCCTCTCCGTATCTATGTATAGTCCTATAAATATTGTCCATATTCATTCTCCTTCCATAAAATCTTGGGTCTATACTATTATAACACAAAAAAGAAGCAGACTTTATTAGATAAAGTCTGCTTCTTCTCATCCTTTAAGCATAAATTTGATTAATTTCATAATCTTTAAATTCTAAATATTTTTTGTAGGATAGACTTACTAAGGACTTATCTTGACTGTAAGTAATCATTTCAACTGCTTTATCTACTGGATAAAATCCACCATCTTTAAAACCTTCATCATGGTTTATATTATAATGGTTACCTATAGATTCCATTACATACCAGATTATAATATTACATACTGCTTGTTTTCTGGATAAAGAAAAAAATTCGTAACTAGTCTCTCCAGCAGTAGAAACGATATTAGCATCTACACCCGTTTCATACTTAACACGCCTAATGGCAGTTTCGGTTGGAAGAGAATCGTTACGAATTTTCCCTTTAGGTAACACCCATTCATTTTTTTCATTTTTCATAATCAAAACTTTATCTCCGCTAAAGACCACGCCACCTGCACAATTTCTTACAATCATAGAAATCAGCCTCCTTTTTTATCTTACTATTATCATACCCAAAAAACATCAATTATTCAATTAATATTTTTTAATTTTAAAATAATCTGACTTTAAATAAAGAATTAATTAAATTTCAATAATGTATTCTTTATAGTTTACATAATCTGTTAAGTTAATATTCAATTTAATTTCTGTCCCCTCTTCTTTGTATTCTATATTATCTATATTGTAATTTTCCAAAAAATAATTGACTAAATGCTGATTATTGTAAGGTATCCTCAATACCACATCTTTATATTTTATAGGCAGCTTATCCTGTATCAATTGTAAAAGTTGTTCTAAATTAGTTCCATTTCTGCTAGAGATAAAAATCTTATCATCTATATATTTGCTATCAAATAATAAATTATCTTTATTTACTTTATCCATCTTGTTAAATACTGTAATTATTGGTTTATCTAGTACTTTCAATTCCTTTAAAATTTCCATAGTCGTTTGAATCTGTATGTCTAAGTCTTCATTAGAACCATCTACCACATGAATAATTAAATCTGCAAATCTAACTTCCTCTAATGTTCCTTTAAAAGCTTCTATTAAATGGGTAGGAAGTTTACTTACAAAACCAACAGTATCAGTTATTAAGAACACCTGCCCATTTGGTAGTTTCCCTCTTCTCAAAGAGGTATCTAATGTAGCAAAAAGCATATCATATACAAATACCTGCTTCGACTCATTTTGCTCTTCATTCATATTGATTATTTTGTTCAATAATGTAGACTTCCCTGCATTTGTATATCCTACCAATGCTACTATAGGAAGGTTTGAATCTTTTCTTTTTTTTCTTTTCATATCTCTTGTCTTTTCTGCTTCTTTTAATGCTTTCTCAATATTTGTTATTTCTCTTAATATATGGCGCCTATCTGTTTCAAGTTTTTGTTCTCCAGGTCCTCTAGTTCCAATACCTCCGCCTTCTCTAGATAGATAGTCTCTAAATCCTACTAACCTTGGTAATCTATATTTAAGTTGAGCTAATTTCACCTGTAATTTCCCTTCTTTGGAACTTGCCCTATTTGCAAATATGTCTAATATTAAATTTGTTCTATCTATAATTTTAATATCAATGATTTTTTCTAAATTTCTAAGTTGAGCACCAGATAACTCATCGTTAAATACTACCGTATCTATATCTAATTCTTCGCAAAAGTTTTTAATTTCTTTAGCCTTTCCTCTTCCAATAAAATATGCCGGATCTATGGAATCTCTCCTCTGTACAATCCTTTCAATTACTTTACCCATTGCAGCATTTACAAGTTCTTCTAATTCATCCATAGAATTATCTATGTTTATTG
The DNA here is from genome assembly GCF_035459645.1 of Schnuerera sp. Classification (NCBI taxonomy): domain Bacteria; kingdom Bacillati; phylum Bacillota; class Tissierellia; order Tissierellales; family Tepidimicrobiaceae; genus Schnuerera; species Schnuerera sp. The sequence continues at coordinate 1,486 of NZ_DATHXO010000300.1, read as the reverse complement.
TATCTGTAGATAATTCAACCCCTACTATTAAGATTCTTTCCTTTTTCATAGTGGTATTAACCAATTTATCACCCTTTCAAGCTCACATAATAAAACTTCTCTAATTTTATTATACCATTATTTAACTATATTAAAAAGTCCTTCTTTTGGAATATTAACATATTGCTCTGGTACATCTCCAACTATTATAGTTTCAGCAATTGGAATATTGGTTGTAATCCTCATGTTTTCTGATTCTAAAGGGACTATCATTTTAATATCCGTAACAACGATAATATAGATTCTATGTCTTGTTTGGTTAATGCCTGTTGATTCAAATTCTGTTGCAAAATCTACAGATACTGCACCTTGAGGAATAATTTTTATCCTAACACTTGGTAAATTTATAAGCTGCGTATCAAAAGCATTTCTTAGAGGTACTTTGATAACGGATTCAGAAATCATTTTTAATTGCTCTTGGACCTCCAATGCAACTTCTGCAGCTATATTATTCATTAAAATTGTATTTGCCTGCATCAAAGTTACTTTTCCTTCGTTGTCGTATTTTACAAATATTAAATCATTATAATTTATATCTCTTTTGATTTTATTCTTTATGGTAGCATTTATAGCCTCACTAGTAATAGCTCTAGCCCTTATTTGAGAAATAGCTACTACAGTAGGTACAATATTCTTATCTATATATTTATATATATATAATCCTACTAATAATAAGGCTATAAGCCACAATACTAACCTTTTTCTTTTTAATATATAAAGATAATATTTCACAAAAATCCCTCCTAGTATATAATATATGTATAATATATAAGTAAAAGATAATAATTTAAAAAACTAGTCAATATATTTTCATAATTCATTTTGTTAACATTCTCATATTTGTATGATATAATTGATTTGTTTATTACCTTTTTAAACTAAGGAGGTATTTTGATGTCAGAAGACAATAAGAAAAAATCAAAGCCTAAATGGAAAAAAAGACTTAAAATTTTAGTTCTAGTATTGTTTTTACTAGCTGTTGTAGCAGTAGGTGCAATTAGTGGCATAGTTATTGCCATTGCCAAAGATGCGCCTAAAATTAATCCAACAAATATTAGCTCTTTATTAAACCAAACATCCTTTATACTTGATCAAAATGGAAATGTAATGGAAAAAATTCAAATGGATTCCGGAGAATATAGAACTATAGTAAGTATAAATCAAATGCCTAAACATTTGAAAGATGCCTTTATTGCAATTGAGGATGAACGCTTTGAAGATCATATAGGTGTAGACCCTAAAGGAATAATTAAATCCGCTATTGATAATATTAAAGCTGGTCATATTGTTAGGGGAGCCAGTACCATAACTCAACAGTTGGCTAAAAATCTTTATCTTACTACTGAGAAAAAATTTGATAGAAAAATAAAAGAAGCTTACTTAGCTTTGCAAATTGAAAAAGCATTAACAAAAGACCAAATTTTAGAAGGATATTTAAACAGAATTT
>NZ_DATHXO010000299.1:0-2694 GCF_035459645.1 Schnuerera sp. | reverse complement strand
AAATTCATCCTCAAAAGGTTTACCCCATATACTTTCCCCACCAGTTCCATTTCCAATTGGATCTCCACCCTGTATCATGAAACCTTCTATTACCCTATGGAAAGTCAATCCATCATAATATCCATTTTCAACATGAGTTTTGAAATTTTCCACTGCCTTAGGTGCTACTTTAGGAAAAAGCCTTATCTTAATGGTTCCATAATTGGTTTCCATTACGATAATCTCCTCATCTTTTTTTGGTAATTCTAATTGTTCTAATACCACATCAACGCCTCCTTCTGTTCGTTCTTCATTTTTTTCTACCTTTTTACATCCACTTAGATTTAATAGAGTAGTTAATATCAAAAATAAAAAGATAATTTGATATATTCTCTTATTCATCTTTAAATTCCTTTCTAAATAGTTTCTTCTTTAGGATACCATATATTTCGACTGAATATAATAGTTTTTCAATGATCTATTTAATTTTATGGAAAATTCGAAACTGCTCTGTCTGTCCCATAACATACTATTTTAAATCAATTTATAAAACAATCTTCCATTTTCTATATTTTTATCTACTTCTCCTATACAAACCAAATGTTCCAAATGGCTCATAGCCTCTCCTGAAGCAAACCATTTTTGAGGATTGGGAAAATCTTCCCAGCTATTATGTCTTAAATCCCAGTGCATTTTTGACGCTACATCCCTAACAGTCATCTTATTATCCTTTAGAATTTCTTTTATCTCCTCTAATCGTTTACCATGATGCTCTAAAAGTTCATTAATTCTTTTCTTATGATTTCTAACTATTTTTCTATGGGAAGGAAATACAGTCTTAATATCATAATTATATATCTTATTTAAACTTTTAAAATATGTATCTAATATATCTTCATCAAATCCCCAAAAAGCAATATTAGGAGTAATACTGTCTAATATATGATCTCCACCAAAAAATAATTTGTGTTTCTTTTCGTATAGACCAATATGTCCTGGAGTATGCCCAGGTATATCAACTACCTCCAAATGATAATTCCCTACATTTAAAATATTTCCTTCTTGTAATGATACAAAATCTATTGGCTCCTTAGGACAATATTTATAACCAGGATGATCATCAAAGGATATATTATCTTTATCAAGATCGAATAGTACTTTAAATTCATCAAACCTTTCCCAATACTTTTCACCACTCATCTCATTTATCATCTTGCCATCTACTTCTCCTGCATATACCTTAACCCCTTCCTGATTTAGAGCAGCGGCTAATCCTGAATGATCCGAGTGTAGATGTGTTATTAAAAGATAGGAATTGTTAAGATCTATGTTTAAATTCTTTAACCCTTTCATCAATGTATCTTTGCATTCTTTTCTATTAAATCCAGTATCAATTATTAAGTTTTTGTCCTCAGATTTAATTATATAACTATTTAATGCCTTTAATGGATTATTCGGCAATGGTATCTCTAATCTATAAATATTTGGATATGTTTCTACTATCATATTAACACCTCTTCATTGCTTTTATTCTTTTGTATATTTATTTATACAATCTTTACAAATACATACTTTCCCTTTTTTATCCTCTGGAACTAAATCTAAAATATACTCAGGTATAGATACATTTTCACACCAACAGTTCCCTTGACCATGTTGACAATTATTAGGTTTCCCACAGATAGGACAAATTTTTTCCATTTCCTTTAAGGTCATACCTAACCCCTCCTTGAAAATTATATATATTTCTATAGCAATAGCTATAGAACACTTTAGTTAAGGGATTATTTAAAAGGGCTATTATTATAACCAAATAATAATAGCCCTTTTATAGATTCTAATAAGAATCCCCTAACCAATACTTATCACTCCAAGCATATTTTTCAACTATATTCATAATAAATTGAATTTGGTCTGCCACTATTTTAGAGTTTATTCCATTTATATCATTTTTATCTTGCTCATTCAACTTAACATATCGGCTATATTCTACTTTTCCTATTCCTGATATAGCTAATCCAGACACTTTGTTTTCTATAAAAGTTTCTACATCAATAAACATATTATCAAAATAATCTTGTTTTATAGGAATTTTTACTTCTTTTGCTACTTCTTTTATGTTTTTTATATTATTATAATGACGTTTATAGGCACTAGAAACAGATGAGGTATCCATATATAGTTTATTGCTATCTTCTAATCCTAAATAATTCAAATAAATATAAAAACTATTTATATCAATGTTTTTATTCCCTATTGCATTATATACACCTAAACCATTGTCCAAACTACCATCTACAAATAGAAACACTATAGTTCTACTAGCCATATTTTGATTGTTTTTTTCACTTAAACTCCGTGCCAATTCTAAAAGTGTAGCAACTGAAACACCATTTTCATGTAAATCGCTACCATAATTTGTAACTAAAACCAATGGATTGTTGCTATTTCTTCCCCATATATAACCTGCTATATTTTCCCCTTCAACCAATTCTTTCTTATTAGTTTCTCTCTTTGATTGTTCGTAAATAATGTCCTGTACATATTCATCATCAAACACTGGAAACATTCGATACATTTTCTCCAGTTCATCTACGATATATTCACCAACTTTTTGTTTAGTTTCTACAGAATTTATTCCATTTTGCTCCTGAATTTCATGTATCTTTTCCAGATCCTTCAAAGCTCTTTTACCATCTATTTCATAATATCCAT
>NZ_DATHXO010000298.1:0-1692 GCF_035459645.1 Schnuerera sp. | reverse complement strand
ATTTGACCAACAAAACTTTGGTATGTGTGGAAAGACCATTGGTTCCTTTAGAAGGAATGTATTATTCTGGTTAAAGTTGATGTTAAGAGCTAGAGGGTACAAAATTCAAGACAAAAGGGCAGATAATTTAGTTGTAGTTATCAAAGGGAATATTACTAATTATTTTTATATTTTTGGTGGTAAAGATGAAAGCTCACAAGATTTAATTCAAGGTATTACACTAGCGGGAGTACTCTTTGATGAAGTTGCCTTAATGCCTGAGTCCTTTGTTAACCAGGCTACTGGTAGGTGTTCAGTAGATGGTTCCAAGTTTTGGTTTAACTGTAACCCTGAAGGGCCTTATCATTGGTTTAAGGTTAATTGGATAGATAAAATAGTAGAAAAGAACCTTATTCGTCTACACTTCACCATGGATGATAACTTGAGCTTATCTGAGAAGATTAAAGAGCGATATCGTGCAATGTATAGTGGAGTATTTTTTCAAAGGCATATACTAGGCCTTTGGGTAGTAGCTGAGGGAATTATCTATGATATGTTTGACAAAGCAAAGCATGTTGCTGAGTCAACTGATAGAGACTATACAAGATATTATGTATCAGTAGACCATGGTACTCAAAATGCTACTGTATTTGGTCTATGGGGATTCTATAAAAGCAAATGGTACCTAGTAAAAGAATACTATCATTCAGGTAGAGATGAAGGTCAGAAGACAGATGGTGAGTATGCAGATGAAATGGAAAGTTTTATAGAAGGATATAATGTTATCCAAGTTATAGTGGATCCTTCGGCAGCAAGTTTCAAGGCAGAGTTAAAGAAAAGAGGTATAGCTACAAGAGATGCTAACAATAGTGTACTGGATGGTATTAGACTTACAGGTACATTACTTAATAGTGGCCTTTTATTAATATGTGACAATTGTATTCATTCTATGGAAGAATTTCACTCCTATAGGTGGGATGAAAAGGCTATTAAACGTGGAGAGGATAAGCCACTAAAAGAAAATGATCACTGCATGGATATGATACGATACTTTGTTTATACCGTAGCAAGAAAATACTACAAGTTCTATAAAGGCAGGTGATAAATATATGAATAAAAAGATAATAGAAATGGTTAATAAGAGGCTAATGGGGAAAGAAGTATTTGGAACTGGAGCTAATAACCATAATCTATGGCTACAAATGTATAGAGATGAAAGCCCTTGGTTATCTGCGATAACATTGAGCATGGGAATACCAGCAAGTATAGCAAGTGAATTAGCAAGGCTTACAACAATAGAGTTTATGTCAGAGATAAGCAATGATGAGGATCTAGACAAAGACTATCAAAAAGTTGTTAAAGAAGCTAGAACATTCACAGAACATGGCCTAGCTTTAGGTGGGATTATATTAAAACCTTATGTATCAAATGATAAAATACTAGTGGATTATATTACCCCAGATTTATTTATTCCTATTAGTTTTAATGATAAGACTATAGAGCATATAGTATTCATAGATGAATACCAGGATGATGAATTCATTTATAGAAGACTAGAAGAGCATGATCTAACTGGTAAAGAGTATATAGTTAATAATGCAGTGTTTAGAACTAAAGAAAGGACTGTATTAGGTGATGAAGTATCACTAAATATAATTGAAAAGTGGTCCTTTTTGGAAGAAACTGTGCCTATGAAGAATGTAGACAGGCCAC
>NZ_DATHXO010000297.1:0-2283 GCF_035459645.1 Schnuerera sp. | reverse complement strand
ACGCAGATAAATTGGTGGGAGATAGAATATATTTAGACTTCCCTAGTGTGGGAGCTACTGAAAATATTATGATGGCTGCAGTAATGGCAGAAGGCGAAACTATAATTGATAATGCGGCTATGGAACCTGAAATAGTTGATTTATCTAATTTTCTAAACAAATTAGGTGCAGATATTAAAGGAGCTGGTACCAGCAGCATTAGAATTAAAGGAGTCAAGGAATTAGGTGGAGCCACCCATTCTATTATTCCAGATAGAATTGAAGCAGGAACTTTTATGGTTATGGCAGCTATTACTAAAGGCGATATTACAGTGGAAAATGTTATAACTAGTCATATTAAACCGGTAATTGCAAAACTTAGAGAGGCTGGTTGTCAAATATTTGAAAATGGAGATAAAGTTCGGGTAATAGGAGCTGAAGAAATAAAAGCAGTAGATATTAAAACATTACCTTATCCAGGATTTCCCACGGATATGCAAGCCCAGTTTATGTCTCTTATGAGTGTTTCTAAAGGGACAAGTGTAGTTATCGAAACAGTCTTTGAAAATAGGTTTATGCATGTAGATGAGTTAAAAAGGATGGGGGCAGATATTAAAATAGACGGTAGATCTGCAATAATCCAAGGAGTGGATGGCTTAATGTCTGCACCAGTAAAAGCCACAGATTTAAGGGCAGGGGCTGCTCTTATACTAGCTGGTTTGGTTTCTGATGGCGTTACAGAAATTGGAGATATTTACCATATAGATAGAGGATATGATAATATAGAAACAAAACTTAGCAAATTAGGTGCGAAAATATATAGAGTATAATCAATGCAACAGACCAATGCATAATGCACAACGTATAATGTACAATGCACGATGCACAATTTAATACGCAATTGTAGGGAACGACCTATGTGTCGTTCCGATAACTATAATAGTACATATTTAATAATTTCAGGGCGACTAGATGTCGCCCTTTCTTTATTTAATCATTGCATTATCTTGAAAGACTGTAGATCTTCCCAACATTCACAATTCACAATTTAAAATTCACAATTGGCATAGAAGATGCCTAAATCTTGTTATAAAACTATCTTTCCTAACATATGATATTGTATACCAAAGGTAAGAGGGGGAAGAGATGAAAAAAATTGGGATATATACTATTGTGGTATTAATTGTAATAATTTTAATACCTTCCATAATAGTTAAAACTTTTAATTTTGTTCCTAAAGAAAACAAGCTGGGGAGAAAAAATATTGAATATCATGAAGAAGAAGTTCCTGAAAACGAAGAATTTGATGGGTATATAAAAATATATGATACAAGAAACCAACAAGTTATAGAGATGGCTTTAGAAGAATATGTAAAAGGGGTAGTAGCAGCAGAAATGCCAGCAGAGTTCCATATTGAAGCTTTAAAAGCACAAGCTGTAGCCAGTAGAACCTATGCTATTAGCCGAACAATAAACTATAAAGAAGGCCATCCTGATCATATAGAGGCTCCTCTTTGTACAGGCATCCATTGTCAAGCATATTTAACATTGGAAGAGTTAAAAAACATACATGCAAAAGATTGGGAAGAAAAATATTGGCCTAAAATTGAAGAAGCTGTAGACTCTACTAAAGGGCAAGTTCTTTATTATAGGGATGAGATTATAGAGCCATTATATCATTCTACCAGTGGCGGTATGACAGAAAATGCTTTAGATGTATTTGCAACGGATTTACCTTATTTAAGAGCAGTAGAAAGTCCCTATGAAGAAGAAGCACCTAAATTTAGAAGTCTAATCACCATGACAGGAGATGAATTTATCAATAAATTGATTAAAAAATATCCAGGTTCAAATATCACTAAGGATAATATAGGTGAAAAAATAAAATTAGTAGAAAAGACCCAAAGTGGAAGAATAAAAAAACTAGCCATAGATGGATCAGTGATAAATGGTAAAGAAATAAGGGAGTTATTTGATTTAAATTCAACTAATTTCAAAATTAGCTTTAATCCAAAAACTAATATTATTGATATTGAAACTATAGGTTATGGTCATGGTGTAGGCATGAGCCAATGGGGAGCAAATGGTATGGCTAAAAAAGACAAAAGCTATGAAGCAATACTTAAACATTATTATACGGGAGTAGAATTAAGATCCTTTACAATGGACAATTGAACAATTTGGATAGGGTGGACCTTTGTGTTCGCTCTATTTTTTTATGTGAAATTTTCTTTATATTATGTATTAAATAGATAAAAGTGGAAATAATACCTAATGGAGGTGAGGGAATGAGAAAAAGATTAG
>NZ_DATHXO010000296.1:0-5751 GCF_035459645.1 Schnuerera sp. | reverse complement strand
ACCGCCAGCAATTAAAATTATATTTGGGTTTATCTCTTTGATTTTTTTTAAATCCGAATTCCTTAACTTACCTGCACTTATAAACTTTATATTAGCTCCTGCCCCAAGTGCTGCTTCTTTGGCGGCTTTAACCGTCATGTCATATACTAAACCATGAACAGTCATCCTTAAACCACCAGCAGCGCTACTAGTAGCTATTAATTCATCATATTCAACCTTATCATTTTTTAAACTACTGGCTAGATTCTCAATGGCAGCTTTCAGTCCTATATTCACATCTCCCTCCATTACAGAGGTAGGTGCTTGCCCTTGCCCTATAAAAATAGGGCAAGGGTTTAAATTGAAAGCATTCACTACTGTAGTAGTACTACCTATTTCTGCAACCAATAGATTAATTTTCATCTTTCATCTCTCTTCTCTTTTTCACTAAAAATGTTGCTACTTGATCGCCATTGGAGCCTCTACCAAAACCTGCGTCCATACCGTTTTTCACAGCTAATTCACTTGAAACTTGAGTACCACCTGCTAATAAGATAATTTTATCTCTAATACCTTTCTCTATACATAATTCATGTAGTTTTTTCATGTTTTTATAGTGAATATCATCGTGGCTTATTATTGTTGAAGCTAAAACTGCATCTGCATTAATTTCTATTGCAGCATCTACTAGTTTTTCAACTGGAACAGAGGTACCTAAATAATGGCTTTCTATGCCATATTTTTCTATGCCTCCATGCTTTATATCTATAATTTCTCTTAATCCAACAGAGTGTTCATCTTCTCCAACTGTACCCGCTACTACTTTCATTGGATTTTCATCTATATCTTTCCTAATCTCATCTTCTGTTAATACTTCTGGTTTTGGTGGTATAACTAAATCATTTATATCTATGGTGAAATCTACTCTACCCTTTAGTTCAATCCTTGTTCCTTCTGCTTCTTGCATTATCTCTTTATGGATTACTTCACAATCTTTTAATCCTAATTTTTTACCAATCTCTAATGCTGCAAATTCCGCCACTCTTTCTTCTACAGGTAAAAATAAGGTCATTAAGACAATTCCATCCCCTAACCATTCCATTTCCGGTTTGATTTTAGAAGTATTTCTTAATTCTTTTGTCTCTTCTAATCTTAAATAAATATTATCATTTTCATCTAATTCATCTATATATATAATTTTTTCTGGTACTTCAAATGTACATCCATCTATTAATTTAGATGGATTATCTACAGTTGCTTCGTCATACTGAGCAATATTATTGTAACCAAAATGTGCAGTAACAGGCGCCATATAATCTTCGTCTCTTTCATATACTGTACCAACACCTATGCCTCCATCAATTTTTCTTGCAATTCCATCTCCATTTCTTTCAGGATAATAACCAGAATCTACAAAAAAGCCTTCTTCTACTGCTTTAAAATATCCTCCAACTTCTAAAATTTCTTCCATAAATAGTATTGCTCTTTCTTTCAATTCTCTAACCTTATCTGCTAGTTCTCCTTCATTTCGTTTTATTTCTAGCATTTCATTTAATCCATCCATACCTGCAAATGCTTGCTTTGCTGTATCCACAGCTTCAATATTGTAAATATGCCATGGTACATTTCTTCCTTCGTCAGGAGTTATAGTAGACTGTATATCTGCCCTAGTAAGTTGTGATATTAGTAAATTTAGAACATGAGTTACTGTTGCTTCTCTTGTAGAGGATTCCATATATTTTGTATTCATTTGAGCTCTCATCTTATATTCATAAAAAAGCTCTCTTAAAGCTACTGCATAAGGCAAATCTAATCTCATACATGGAGCTGGTGGTGCTGTTGGCGGTACTGTTGATAAACAAATATTTTCTTTTTTCATATTAGCTTTTACTGAAAACATAGAGTTAATGGCATGTTGTACCATTAGTTCTGGCATTACCTTCCACGCTTCTCTAGCTGTAGCATTAGCATTATGTGCCCCATCTATTTGAGCAATATCTGCCCAGGCCATGATCTTCTTTGCACTTGCTGCATCTACAAAGGATCTTACCATATTAATATTTCTATATAGTACATTATATTGCGGGTCTTGATGTGCACCGTTTACTCCCTCTTCAGCGAACATAACTGCTATTTCTGGGCCTGCTACTCCAGATACATAGGAGTGATAATTAATTGGTCTACCTACTTCATCTTCTATAATATCCAATGCCTTTCGTTGTGCTCTTACTTGTTTTCTAGTGATTGGAATACCTCCTATACCTTGAGGTGTTCCTTCTATTAGACCATCATAATGACTTTGACCTGCAGTTCTAATAACCATTAAATGATCTGCACCATGCCAAGCTGCCATCCTCATACGTCTAATATCATCTTCGAATCTGCCAGATGCAATCTCTGTAGTAATTACTGATTTTGATTGTGGATCAATATGATCAAAATATTTTGCAGCTGGCAAAGGTTGGCAGCTATCTAGAGATTCTGATGTATCATAATATTCAAATTTTCCAATTTGTCTTTTTTGTCCAACACCTTTTCTCCAAGTCCATCCTTTTCTTCTAGGTCTATATTTGTCTAAATCTTTTAGTATATTTTCAATATCTAATTTCTCATTTGGTTTTATATCCATTATCTTCCACCTCCTTTAAAGGTAGTTATTACATCTTCCCACATTTCTCCCTCTGCTAATTTAAGTCCAGCTTCTCTAATATCCATATTTTTATCCTTAGCTAGTCTATAAACTATATGTCCAGCACCTTTCCCTAATAAACCTCTATCTATTGCACCTTCAACAATTGCTTTTGATTCTAAACTGGAAAATCCCATTCTAAGTAAAACAGATCTTTCAATAGATGGGGTAGTGTTTTTTTCTGATAATTCTATTAAAGGGTCAACTATTTTTTCAGCTAATTCCCAAAATCTATTTTCTAATTCTCTTTCACTTAAATTAGCAAGATGTTTTCTTCTTTCTTTAAAATCATCTTCTCTTTTCATCGCTAACCTCCTAATATTCTACTCCAAACTCGTCTAATATCTTTTTAACAAACTCTTCACTTGATTTAGTATCTGCCACTAAGAATTCTAAATCTTCCTTTGTTACTTTTTCTGCTTTAGTATTTTTAATACAGTTTCTAATATATGATCTTCGAGTCTTATTTAAATCGATTTCTTCAACATTAATATATCCAGGATCCTTTGGTAGTATAATATTCTTACCAGGAACTTCTTCAGAAGGATTTCCTATAACTACTTCAATACCATTTTCCTTAGCAAAGGTCAATTGAGGTTGAATATGTTTTCCTGCACCAGTATATTCAGTTTCCTGAACTACAATAATTTTATCTTTATCTAGTTCTTGAGCTAATTTAAATGCTGCTGCTAAAGATGTATTCCCTGCTGGTCCTCTTTCTAAACCTTCTAGTTGCGCTAATGCTTCTGTCATATAAAATACAGAACCTTGATTTACAGTTACGTATCTATCCATATATCTTAATGGTCTTGCAGCTGATCTAGGTACATCTGATCTATCTGGCCAAGTAGCAAAAGGAATTCCAAACCCTGTATGTCCTGTAGTAAAAGATTTTTTATTAAACTGGGTATCACTAGCCATGTGAAGTCCTTGAAGGCTTACACTTGCTCCTACTATTTGAGTATCAGTAGCCCCAGCTTTGATTAATCCTCTAGCAGTTCCTGTAAGATTTCCACCACCTGCATTAGTGATTACGACTACATCTGGATCTCTTCCTTCTCTTTCCCTAAATTGCATGGAAAGTTCATAACCTAAAGTTTCTACTCCTGCAATTCCAAAAGGTGTATATAATGAAGCGTTAAAATAACCAGTTTCTTCTAATAATACTAGAAAAGTATAGAACAGTTCTGGTCCAACAGTCAATTGAACTACTTCGGCTCCATAAGCTTCACATTTACGGGCTTTTTCAACTATTTCTGGTTGTCCTACTCCTTTAGAATCATAACACTCTTGTACTATAATACATTTTAATCCTCTCATAGCAGCTTGTGATGCAACAGCAGCTCCATAATTTCCACTAGTTGCAGCTATTACTCCTTTATAACCTAATTTTGCTGCATGATGGCAAGCAGTAGCAGCCCTTCTAGCTTTAAAACTTCCTGAAGGATTCGCTGCTTCATCTTTTATAAATATTCTTGCTCCCTTACCAGCTGGTGCAAATTTTCTTGCTAATTTTGTTAAATTTCGCAACTCATAAACTGGGGTATTCCCTACTCCCGTTTCATTTTGTACGTTTTCTATTTCCTGAAGACTGTATCCAGTTTCTCTCATCATCTTTTCATAATCAAAAGCAATGTTTCCAGATTCAAAAACATTATAATCTATGCCAACAGCCTTCTTCATTATCTCACTATTTCTTCCCATTACCGCTTCAAAACTCATATCTTTAGCCATATTATTCACCATCCTCTTCCATTAAGCTTCTCACTTGTCTACCTATATACAATAATTCAGGAACACACTTACCAAAATCATGATCATAAAAAGGATTTACCTCTATTAATGTACCTTCAACCTTTCTTCCAATATAAGTTTCAACTTCTACTTTGTCTCCAATTTTGGCTTCATCATCCATTAGGTAACCTTTAGTCCAAAATTCTAGTGGTACATTTTGTGTATCTTCTGGTATATTAGGTGCTCTATCTCCAGCTTCCAATACTATATTATGAATCCTTACCCAATCGCCTCGTTTAGCATCCATTTATATCCCTACCTTTCTGTTTTTGTTAGAAGGCGACATAAGTCGCCCTAAAATAATTTAATTTTTATTTCTAAAGTAACTTAATCTCTTTCAATTAATTGTCTCATATCTCCCATTATAGCCCTTGGTACTGGCAAATCTAACATGGTCTTTAATCCTGGTGAAGCATTAATTACATGAGGTATCATATTTACACACATTGCTATTGTTCCAATACCTCCTGGTACTTCAGGTTTAATAGACATATTTATGTTTGGAGTTCCTTTAATAGTAATGTAGTCTCCTGTAGCTCCTCCTTCTAATTGAGGTTCAACTTGTTGTGGGTGTATCATTTCAATCTTTAATTCTTCATCAACGTTTCCATATCCTTTCATATTACACCCTGCTACATCTCCTGCTTTGACTTCTGCATGAGGGGCTTTCCTGTATACATTAGATACTATTGGTTCTCTGCTTAGTTTAATTTCATCACTTAGTTCCCATCCTAATGCATCAGCAATCATAGTAATAGATTCTGGAAAACCTACATGTCCTGCCAAATCATTTTCTTCTACTCTTTTATTGAACTCTTCTACCGTTAGGCCAACTCCTTGACCATGCATAACAGCTGGTCCAAAAGGTGAAAGATTATTAACTCTTTCAGCTTTAATACTATCTACATCAATACAAGCACCAGTTAAGGTAATAACTAGTAAATCCATTATAAGGCCTGGATTTATTCCAGTCCCTAATACACTTACTCCATTTTCTTTTGCTATTCTATCCATTTCTTTAGCCAATTCTGGTTCTTGAGCTTGAGGATAGGCCATCTCCTCAGCAGTTGAAATAACGTTTATTTTATTTTCTAGGCAATATTTTATTTTATCGAAACTATCTTTAGTGAAAGAATCAGTAGCTATTATAACCACATCTGCTGCATTTTCAGTTATTACTTTATCATATTCTCTTATAATAACATCTGGTCTATCTTCTCTTTCTACATCTAGATACTCATACATACTTTTACCAAGTCTATAAGTTCTACCTACTACACCAACTATTT
>NZ_DATHXO010000295.1:0-2519 GCF_035459645.1 Schnuerera sp. | reverse complement strand
TTAATATCCTTAATGGAAATATTATACTTTCCTAGCAAAGTTCCTATTTCACCAATTAGTCCAGATCTATTTGAACTAATAACCTCTAGCGTTTTGTAACTGGTTTTTAGTATCTTTTTTTCAAATTTTCCTAAGCTCATCAAAGTTATAAGAACAACACTGGCTGTCACAACTGCTCCTAAATAATATCCATTACCAATTGCTAAACCAATACCTGCACATACCCATAAACTAGCAGCAGTAGTAAGCCCTTTAATATCTCCTTTAGTCCTCATAATAGTTCCTGCTCCTAAAAAACCTACTCCACTTACTACTTGAGCTGCTAATCTTGCAGGATCTCCAGCAGGTAATCCTGTTATTGGATTATTAAATCCATTTATAGATACCAGCATTACCAAAGTAGAGCCAACACTAACAAGTATATGAGTTCTTAGTCCAGCTGGCCTGTTATTAACTTCTCTCTCTATTCCTATCAAGCCACCTATTATAGCTGAAAGAATAATTCTCAAAACTACTTCCATATTATTTGTCATAGACAAAACCCCTTAACAAAATTTAAAACTTTTCAAATTCCCATTCTTAATTAATCCGTTTTTTCTCAAACTTAGATATTATTATAGGTGATAATAAAGATAATATACTTAATAATATTAATACCCAAGTTATTGTACCACTAAATAATGCCATTATATTTCCATTGTTCATTATTAATGTTCTTCTAAGGCCAGTTTCTCCTAATGGACCTAATATTAAAGCTAATACAATAGCCGCTGCATTTAAATCGAATTTTTTAACAAAATAGCCTATTATACCAAAGATAAACATAATCCATACATCTGTCATATTGTTATTAATAGCATAGGACCCAACTACACTTAATGCAAATATTATAGGTATTAATACACTATCTTTTACTGATGATATTTTCGCAAAATATCTAACTCCTAGTAAACCTAAAATTAACATAAATATATTAACTATTCCAAAACCTGCAAAAAATGTATAAGTTATACGTCCATGTATTGTAAATAAATCTGGTCCTGGTTTAAGTCCTTGTATTATTAATCCACCAAGTAATATTGCCGTTACACTATTCCCAGGAACTCCAAGAGTTAATGTAGGAATTAATGAACCTCCTGTTACAGCATTGTTTGCTGCTTCTGCACCTGCTACACCCTCTATACTCCCTTTTCCAAATTCATCTTTATGTTTTGAAAACCTCTTAGCTTCATTATATCCAATAAAGCTACCAATTGTTCCACCTGCTCCTGGTAATATTCCAGCCACAACTCCTATGGCTGTGGAGCGTAAACTAGTTGGTAATATTCTTTTTATCTCTGAGAAACTTAAATAAACCTTATCTGTTACAAGCTTTGGTTTTTCCATTTCTTTAAGTTCTTTTTCTGCCAATATTAAAACTTGAGACATAGAAAACAGACCGATTAATGTTGCAGTAAATGGTAACCCTTCAAGAAGAGATGTAATGCCAAATGTAAATCTAGGCACTCCAAGCATTGGATCCATCCCAATGGTAGAAAGTACTAATCCTAATGCACCAGAAATTAATCCTTTAAGCATTGATTGAGAACTTATTCCTGCTATAATGGTTAATCCAAATATTGATAACCAAAAGTATTCTGCCGGTCCAAATTTAAGGGATAAATCAGCTAATAAAGGAGATATAGTATAAAGAGCAATAGTACTTAAAAATCCACCTATGAATGAAGCAATAGTTGCTGTTGCCAAAGCTTTACCTGCCTTACCTTTTAGCGTTAACTGATATCCTTCTATAGCTGTTGCTGCTGCTGATGATGTTCCTGGTGTATGTAATAATATTGCAGATATAGAGCCACCGTACATAGCACCACAATAAACTCCTGCAAGGGCAATTAAAGCTGTGTCTGCTGGCATACCAAAAGTTATAGGGATTAATAATGCCACACCCATAGCCGCTGATAAACCTGGCAATCCACCTACTACAATACCTGTAGCCACACTTACCAATGCAGCTATTAAATTGGTCAAACTCAATGCATTGGTCAATCCAAATATAATATCATTCATTAATTTTCACCTCGTAGTTATATAATGAATCCATCAGGTAATGGAACTTTCAATACTAACTTAAACAGTACATATATAAATAAACAAAACCCAATAGTGATTAAAACACTATTTTTCTTACTTACTTGTAATCCTATAAGCGCAACTAATACATATAAAATAGTTGAAATAATATATCCAAGTATATTTATAAGAACTATATATATTCCTCCAGTTACTAGAATAAATATTAATTGCTTAAGTTCAATATTTTTAAAATTCTTTGCTTCTTCACTATCTTTGTTTAAATAACTTTTAACAAGGAATGTTAAGGATAATATCATAAATAATGTATTTACAAAAATCGGATATATCCTAGCTTCCGCTGGGAGCTTAAATGTCATAGAATAAAAAAAACCACATACTATAAGTAAAATTATACTTAAAATTAAATTTAATTTTCTCATAACACGCCT
>NZ_DATHXO010000294.1:0-2158 GCF_035459645.1 Schnuerera sp. | reverse complement strand
TGTTTCAAGGGTAATAAACAATTCCAAACCAGTAAGCCTTGAAGTAAAAAGAAAAGTATTAGAAGCTATAGAAGAATTAGGCTATAAACCTAATGAAGTAGCGAGAAGCCTTGTTACTAGGAAATCAAACTTAATTGGAGTGATAATAACGGATATTGGTAATTCTTATATAGCAGAAATGGTTAGAGGAATAGAAGAAATAGGAAGAATGTACAAATATGATATTATTCTATCAAGTAGTTATGGGAATCCAGATACTGAAAAAAAGTTTGCCCAGATTTTGCGAAGCAAACAAATAGAAGGCATAATATTAGTTTCAGAGAACAATAACCATGAAGTAATTGAAGAAATTAATAGTTTTAAAATTCCTTTTGTTTATTTGAATAAATATTATAGTAATTTAAATATCCCTACAGTATCGATAAATAACCTTGAAGCCTGTTTTAAGATGACTAATTATCTATTAGAATTAGACCATGAGAATGTTCTATATGTAACTGCTAATGAGAATGATGAAAACTCTTTAGAGAAATTTAAAATAGATGGATATAGAAAAGCTATAAATGAAAATGGGAAAAGTAAAGAATATTTATATTCTTTAAATGGGTTCAGTATAGAAGATGGATATAATAATGGAAAAGATATTATCAAACTTGCAAAAGAAAACAATATCACAGCAGTATTTTGCTCTCAAGATGAGTTGGCTATAGGGCTTATCAATTATTGCTATGATAATAATATTAAGATTCCTGAAGATATTTCTATTTGTGGCTACGGAGATACAAAAATAGCTTCAATCTATAGACCTAAACTTACTACTGTAAAAGAACCATATTATGACATTGGTGCAGTTGCAATTAGAAGAATTATAAAAAAATTAAAGGATGAAGAATTGGAGGAAGAACATATTTATCTTCCTATTCGAATAATGAAAAGGGAAAGTTGTAGAAAAGTCTGATAATATTATTAAAACCGTAGCTTTTAATAATACACCTGTATCTATAACTCTAGATAAATTGGAGTACTTCAATATGAAAAATAACGAATATAGAGTAATTTGGATAGGGATTCAAGGAGAAATGGTGAAATTATGAGAAAAAGAGTATATACTCCAATAAAATCTTATAAGTTTAAAAATATATTAGAAAAAACCACAGATAATTTCTGTGGTTTTTTGCACTTTAGTTTGATAATGTATAAAAACATAAAAAATGAATGGAGGTTTGAAATCGATGAAAACAATATCAATCGATGGAAACAATCTTAATTTGGAAGAATTTATTAATGTAGTTAGAAAAGGCAAGAAAGTTCGTTTAACAGATGAAGCAATGGAAAGAGTTAAAAAGGCAAGAGACGTAGTAGATGAATTTGTAGATGATGGAAAAGTAGTATATGGAATTACTACTGGATTTGGAAAGTTTAGTGATGTATCTATTACAGGAGAAGAAACTAAGACTTTGCAAAAAAATCTAATTATTAGCCATGCTTGCGGTGTAGGAAAACCTTTAGATGAAGAAATTGTTAGGGGGATAATGCTTCTAAGAGCTAATGCTTTAGCTAAAGGATATTCTGGCATTCGGCTTTCTACTTTAAACACATTGATAGAAATGCTTAATAAAGGTATACATCCATGGATCCCTGAAAAAGGTTCTTTAGGGGCTAGTGGAGATTTAGCACCATTGTCCCATATGGTTTTAGTTATGTTAGGAGAAGGAGAAGCTTATTATAAAGGAGAGTTATTATCAGGAAAAGAGGCTATGGATAGAGCAGGTATTCCTACTGTTGAATTAACCTCTAAGGAAGGATTAGCATTAATTAATGGGACCCAGGTAATGACTTCTATTGGAGCTTTAGCTGTTTATGATGGGATAAATTTAAGTAAGACTGCAGACATAATAGCTGGTTTGACTATAGAAGCTTTAAATGGAGTAGTAGATGCTTATGATAGTAGAGTTCATAAGATAAGACCTCATGATGGACAAATCAATACTGCACAAAATCTATTAAATTTATTAGACGCTAGTGAAATGACTACAAGACAAGGTGAAATTAGAGTACAGGATGCTTATTCTTTAAGATGTATTCCACAAATTCATGGTGGAAGTAAAGATGCAATAAAGTATGTAGAGGATAAGGTAAATATTGAGATGAATTCAGC
>NZ_DATHXO010000293.1:0-2116 GCF_035459645.1 Schnuerera sp. | reverse complement strand
TTTTGTTTATATCTTTTAATAAATCTTCTATTTCTTCTAATGCTTCCTCCCAAATATTGTCACTAACATATTCAGTATTACTATTCAATATAGTATTTAACATGTTTCCATTTAACCATTCACCTAATTCAAATTTCATAGTCACTAATGCTATTCTTTCATTTTTATCTTGAAGTTCACCTGTCCAAATAGTTTCTTTGTAATCATCATTTATTTTGGTACGTTCATTTTCTCTTTGTCGCTTTGCACAAACTTTGCATAAGTTTAAATCATCATCTTCATCTTTATTGGCTAATCTCATTCTACATATATCACATATTACTTTGAATTTTTTATCCTGAGCCATATTCCCAAAGTATTCTTTAATAAAATTACTTTTGGGATATACAGGTTTTAAAAAGTTTTCTTTAGCATTTTCAATTAGAAAAGCCATATTCATAGTTCCTCTAGAAGGTTCAGTTACAAAAATTGATGGAAATGCTTCTCCGTCAAACAGATTAAAACATTCTAATACTTTTTCCTGTAAATCATCAAGTTTTTTATCTAATCTATAAAGTCCTACATCATCTCCAAGCTTCTTCCCACAAATATTTTCTGGTACAATAAAATATATTCCTGTTTCATCCCTATATATTTCATTACCTAATGCATATTCTTCTTCTACTACTTCTTTTATTTTCTCATCTACTTCTTCTGCTTTATTTCTATACCAGTAAATAAAAGAAGGGTTTAATGCCTTTTCTGCAAGTCCTAATTTATCATACTGTATCCCTAAAATGCTCCATCTTATAGTACGAGGATATTCCATATATTGTTCATGCTTTTCTCCATCTAAACATAAAGCTGCAATACTAGCTTTGAACATAGAAGCTGTCATATAGGCTTGATCCCAAAGGGTTACATCATTCGCTGGGAATCTGGAATCGCTTAGAAGGTGAATATACCAATTTTCCACCTGGTTTATTATAAACTTTCGCATTTTATATACGTCTATATTAATTTTGCCAAGAGAACCCAGCTTTCTCCATAGATTTATAAAAAAATCTATCCTAGTTTCATCGTAATATTTTTTATTTGTATACCTTTTTTTCTTATTTGTTATTTCCTCTTTAGTAGTTCCAAAAGCATTTACTATATGCAAGTTATCTAATTGCTTCTTTGGTGCACCTTTATCTATTCCAGAATTTATATTTTCACAACCTCTAAACATTACATTTTTTATTAAACCTTTATCACTTACATTTCCTTTTACTATATCTGTAAGAGTGAGATTTTCCTCAATTTCGTTATTTTTATTTTTGAATTTTAGCTTAATTTCTGTTTTATTAAAAAAATCTTTTAGTTCATCATTAATGGAATCCATATCTATTTCAAAAGGGCTTCGTGCATTGAATATGCCCTTCGTTTCTTTATAATAATCTCCATACTCTGAAAATAATTTATATCCATAAATATCAATAAATTCATCTTCATCTATATCAAAATGAATATTACCATTTTTTCTTTCCCAAAATCCTATATGTGTCTTTCCCAAATTAAATAATAAAGTTCCAGTTTCTGCTTTCAGTATTTCCTTGCTATTTTCCTTTAAGTTTTTTAGGTTTAAATTACTCATTCTACTCCCCCCATGAAACTTTAAAACATTCTATACCATTTTTATCTATCTTTCCTCTTCCCCATCCAAGTTTAGCTTTTGCACCTATACCTGCATATTCTAATGCACCTTTTAGTATCTCTTCAATAAACTCTATATCATAATTTATTTCCTTTTCAAGATTAGTCCTCTTGGTAAGTATACCGTCATACGGAATATATTTAAGCTGAAATATGCCTCTTGTCCCTTTAGGTACAACTTCGTACATTATAGGGTTTTTACCTGCTCTAGTTTCTCTATTATGTGGATTTATAACTTCATAACTAATTCTATTGAAATAAGTAGGATAAAATACAGCTCTACCCCTCTTAACAGAAAATATATTATTAGTTTTACATTTATTGCTTTTTATCTGATCAATTAATTGCTTATAAAGGCTTGTACCATCTTTTTTAATGTTTATATTTATGCCTAGTTCATATACACAGTATTTAATTAGTTCCTCAATTAATTTTGAATTAT
>NZ_DATHXO010000292.1:0-2587 GCF_035459645.1 Schnuerera sp. | reverse complement strand
TGGAATAGGGGGAAATTTCATTGGAGAATATATATTAAGATTATTTAGAATAAATGACAAAGTTTCTAAAGGAGTAGCTCTAGGGACCGCTTCTCATGCATTAGGTACTGCCAAAGCTATAGAGATGGGAGAAACAGAAGGAGCCTTAGCTTCACTATCAATAGGTCTTGCCGGTGTTATTAGCGTATTTTTAATTCCTTGGTTTATGAATTTACTAGCAATATAGAGTTTAATCAAATAATTATTAAGAATAAAGGAGTTGAAAAAATGAAAGAGATTGTATTAGCAGGAGGATGCTTTTGGGGAGTAGAAGAATATATGTCAAGAATTGATGGCATAAAAGAAACGACAGTTGGTTATGCAAATGGTACTACTGAAAATCCTACCTATGAAGAAGTATGCACTAATATTACTGGGCATGCAGAGGCTTGTTATATTAAATATGATGAAAATATATTATCCTTAGAGGATTTACTCAATAGGTTTTGGAAAATAATTAATCCAACATTATTAAATAGGCAAGGGCCAGATATAGGTAGTCAATATAGGACAGGAATATATTATATAGATGAATCGGATCTACCAACTATAATGAAAACTTTTGAAGAACAAAAAATCAAATATGATAAACCTATAGTTACAGAAGTAGAACCGTTAAAGGTTTTCTACAAAGCTGAAGAATATCACCAAAAGTATTTGAAAAAGAATCCAAACGGATATTGCCATATTAATTTAAATGCCTAGTTATATTACAAATATATTACAAATAAGTTCTCTTTAAGGTGCCTGGCACCTTAAAGAGAACTTATTGTTAAAATAGGTTTTTGATAATATTTAAATCTAACTCTTTAAAATTATTTATTACTAAATCTGCTTCAGATAGATCTTGGTTGCCAGAGTTTGGGCTTTGAAGACCAATGCATTTCATTCCAGCTGTTTTTGCTGCTTTTACACCATTTTTGGCATCTTCTATGACTAAACAGTAAGATGGTTCTATTTTCATCTTTTTTGCTACAGTTAAAAATATTTCTGGATCTGGTTTTCCTTTGTTCACTTCTTCACCACTTATAAAAAATTTCAAATATTTATCTAAACTAAATTTTTTTACAATAGCATTTACTGCTTTCTTATTATTTGACGAGGCCAAGGCCATAGGATATCCTTCACCATATAGAGTCAACATGAATTCTTTAAAATTATCTATTAACTGCACTTTATCAATGTTTTCTAAAAATCTTTTTTTCTTCATCTCAACCATTTCTTCTACGGAAGGTTTTAGATTAAACTTCTCTTTAAAAGTATTCCACATATGATAGTCTGTAGTACCTACAAAAGATTTATGTTCTTCTTTGGTGATTTTGCCTCCAAGTTCTTCTAACAACTCTACTTCCAATTTAAAATGCAATGGTTCACTATCAATAATTACTCCATCCATATCAAAAATTACAGCTTTCAAAATATCTCTCCTTTAATTGATTTATATTTACATTTTTAATATAATAAGTGATGTTGTTTAATATTTCACCATATAAATATACATTAAAATCTATACTAAGTCAAAATATGTAGTACAAAAGTATTAAAAAGCTTTTTTATTTCTTTACTATTGACACAAGATATTGAGGTTTGATAATATATAAATACAATATGTTGTAAAATGTTTAGCATATGGGAGGTAAAAAATTGATTACTAAAATTAGAAAAAGAGATGGTAGAGAAGTGCCTTTTAATATAGAAAAGATTGCAAATGCAATTTTTAAAGCAGCTCAAGCTGCTGGCGGACATGATTATGACACTTCTTTAAAACTAGCTGAAAATGTAACATTTCTTCTAACTGAAAAATTTCAAGACAATATCCCTGAAGTAGAAGATATTCAGGATATGGTAGAAAAAATACTTATAGAAAATGGTCATGCTAGAACTGCTAAAGAGTACATATTATATAGGGCCGAAAGAACTAGGATTAGAGAAATGGATACAAGGCTTATGAAGGTTTATGAAGATTTAACCTTTAAAGATGCTAAAGATGTAGATATTAAAAGAGAAAATGCAAATATCGATGGTAATACTGCTATGGGTACTATGCTTAAATATGGTTCTGAAGGGGCTAAGCAATTTTATGATTTATTTGTATTGAACCCTGCTCACTCCAAAGCCCACAAAAATGGAGATATTCATATTCATGATTTGGATTTTCTAACATTAACGACTACTTGTTGTCAAATAGATATTGTAGAATTATTTAAAGGTGGTTTTAGTACAGGCCATGGATATTTAAGGGAACCTCAAGATATTCAAAGCTATTCAGCTCTTGCTTGTATAGCTATTCAATCCAACCAAAATGACCAGCATGGCGGTCAAAGTATTCCAAATTTTGATTATGGAATGGCTTTGGGAGTAAAGAAAACTTATATTAAATTCTATAGGAAAAACTTAGTTAAAAGTGTTGAATTATTGGTAGACAATCTAGATTTGAGTGATAATCTAAATAATATATTCAAAGTTCTAGAGAAAGAATATAATCTTGTTCCCACTTTAAATGAGAATGATGAATATAAAAGTAAAGAAGCAGAATATCTAAATGAAT
>NZ_DATHXO010000291.1:0-1825 GCF_035459645.1 Schnuerera sp. | reverse complement strand
ATCTGGATTTATACTAGTTATAACTGGGTTTTCGTCCTCCGTTGGTGCAACGAATTCTACAAAATCAGTTCTTCTCTCTAAAAGTCCATATTGGCTAGAGTTTCTAATAGGGTTTTGTACCACTACATCTGCTTTGCCTATGTTGGTTATTTCTCTTCCTTCTGGCAATATTATAATTATCTTATTCCCTACTTCATTGTTTTGGGTACCATCAAGCTCATTGCCTCTATTGTCTAAAATTTTTATATCTAAATTTGGTTCTACATTTTTATCTAAGGTTATCTCTCCTATTTGGATTCGAGGGTATCTTATTACTTCATTGCCCTTGTCATCTATATATTTATGAACCATGAAATTCTGTCCATGGATAGCTATCATTCTATCTTCTGGTACCTCATATCTTCCATTGGATTCAACTACTTGGATTTTATCTGGAACTATAGCATTTATAGTCGGTTTTAATTTGCTAAGTATATAGGTATAGCCTTTTTTCAACTCTGCCCTTTCTCTAATTACTATGGTGGTTCCATCCTGTTTAGTCAGTGTAGTAGTAGTTTCCACTACTACATCTTTAACTGGATTAGTATCTCCATCGGTTACCTGAGCTGTACGTACAGTCATCTTGTCTAAATCTTTATTAAAACTTACATCAAATTCATCTGCATCTTCTTTTGTTAAAAAGACAGCCTCCCCACCTATAATTACCTTAATAGCCCTTTCGGCTTCAGTAATATCTATAGCATTAGTTCCTTCTCCGTATTCCCCAGAACCATAGGACACTCTTAAAGTCCTAGGGTTGTTGATGTCTGTCTCCGTTGTTATTTCTTGAGCTTCTTCGTCATCAGGAATAAACTCAGGAATATTCAAAGTACCAAAGAATTGACCAGTAATCGTAGTCACAGAGCCTGAATCTGGTCCTCTATTAGGTTGTACATCTAATATTTTAGATTTTATGCTTCCATCTACAATGGTGAATCTTTGGTCTAATATTTTTTCTTGAGTTACATATTTCATTGGATCTTTTCCATCTACAGTATTAGTCAGTACAACATAGTACTCCCCTAGGGGTAGTTCCGGTACTTCTACTGTCAGTACATTATATTCCTGTTGGTCTTTCACAACTTTTGTCTGGAATGTCCTACTCTTACCTTTGTTCTCTTCTTTATAATGATCAGTGCCATCAATATCCTTCAAAAAGAATACATCGTACTCTTGTAGGTCTCTGTTGCCTCCTGTATAGGGAGCTTCAAAAAATACCGTCTCTCCTGCCACACCTCTAGTAGGTCTCATTTCTAAATGGTCTACTTCTATTTGTTGGTATAAATTGAACTGATCTTTATAGGTGTAGGTAATACTTATATTCACTTCTACATTTTGGTTGTTGTCGTTAAAATCATAATAATCTTTTGTTTCTTTTTTAAATATTATATTCTGCAATCCTAAGTTCCCTGTTAAACCTATTATTTCAACTTCTGTAGGATTGGTAAAATTATAAAATGGTATCTCTATAGCATTCCCCATATGTTCATGGTAGGCTTTTATATCATAGCCATCTATCTGGTCAAAATTGCTTCCCTTTAATGCTAATGTACCTGTATTACTTTCTACTTTTCTAGAAACCTGGGATAAGCTGGGCATCAATCCTTCATCTATTTTAATTTCTGCTGAACCTATCCTCAGAATATCTCCTACCTCATCTTCTTCTAAATCAAATTGGAGCATTGTTTCCTGATTTATAGAAGGTCTAGGCAAAGGTTTAGCCCCTTCATTGGTAATTATACTTACGGGAGCATCTTTAAGAAACTTACCTCTTACAAGGATCCGC
>NZ_DATHXO010000290.1:0-3582 GCF_035459645.1 Schnuerera sp. | reverse complement strand
AGGAGCGTGGAGGACAAGCAGATTTAAAGAATCAAACTATTGGGATCAATCATGGAGATGATTTAGAAGGAGCTATGAAATTAAAACAGTTGATTGAAGAAAAATTTGGTTGTAATAATTTTATTATTAATGTTATAGGATGCGCTATAGGAGCTCATTCAGGACCAGGGACATTATCCGTATTTTTTTTAAATGAAAAATATAAGGAATAACAACTAAACCTAGACAGATGTCTGGGTTTTTCTATAGACATAAAAAAATATATTTTTATAATACTAAAAGTATAGACAAACTCAATTAATAGTAGTATAATAAATAATGTTGAATAAGTATGCTCCTTTAGCTCAGTTGGCTAGAGCACCTGACTCTTAATCAGGGCGTCCAGGGTTCGAATCCCTGAAGGAGCACCAAATAAAATCTATACTTTATAAGATGAAATAAATTAAGGCTTACAGGGATTTCCTGTAGGCCTTTTTCATAAAATTAAATTACTCAAAAGGTACTACTATATTAACTTGGGTATATACTATATAATAAATTAAAAAAGAAATAAGGTGATTTGATGAAGAATGTTGCAGCATTTTTTGATATTGATGGAACTCTTTTTAGAAATTCCCTAATGATTCAACATTTTAAAAAATTAATTAAATATGAAGTTATCGATCCGTCTATATGGTATAACAAAGTGAAATCGGTATATGAAGAATGGGAAAAAAGATATGGAGATTTTGAACATTATTTAGAAACTTTAGCAGAAGTATATATTGATGAATTAAAAGGAGTAAATAAATCCTATATTGAATTTATTGCATCTCAAGTCATTAATGTAAATGGAGATATGGTATATAAGTATTCTAGAGATCAAATAGAGTGGCATAAAAGTCAAGGGCACAAGGTGTTTTTTATATCAGGCAGCCCAGATTTCCTAGTTTGTAAAATGGCTGAAAAATATGGCGCTACTGAATATAGAGGAACAACTTATATTGTTGATGATGATAATAATTTTACAGGAGAAATAATAAAGATGTGGGACTCAGAAAACAAACAAAGAATATTAGATGAGTTTCTATCTAAATATGATGTAGATTTAGACAACAGCTACGCTTATGGAGATACTACAGGTGATTTATCTATGTTAAAGATGGTAGGTAACCCTATTGCTATCAACCCTAATAAAGAATTTTTGTTAAGCATTAGAGAAGACGAAAAACTTTTTAAAAATACTATTATAATAGTTGAAAGAAAAGATGTTATATATAGATTAAAAGCAGATGTGGAGATAATGAAATAGTTGAAAATAAAATATAGAAAAAGGGATATAATCCTTATAGAAGGTTATGCATGATATTTAATATGGAAGAGGTGTTTCAAATGAAAAAAATACTATCCTTAATTAGCATATTGCTTTTTATTAGTTTAATATTGGTTAGTTGTGGAGAAACTCAAGAGCCTCCAGGAGATGATGCTGTAGTAGAACCAGAGGAAGAGGTTTTAACTATAAAAGATTTTTATCCTTTTAAAGAAAACTGGAAAATGGAATACGAAGGAATTGGGAATGAATTTGCTGAGCAGACAACTTTTTTTGAATTTATTGAAGAAAATAAAGGACAGTTAAAAATATTTAATCCAGGTACAGTTATGGTAAAGGTATTGGAATATGACGAAGGAGAACTAAAGGAAATATTTAGTGAAGGAGAGTTTTATCATATTGAAAATATGATTGATGTTAAAAATGAGAATAACAATATTATTTTAAAGGAACCATTGAAGGTTGGAACATCCTGGACTACTTCCGGTGGATATAAGAGCAGTATAACTGGTATAGATGTAAATATAGAAACTCCTTATAAAAACTTTAAGGCTTTAGAGGTAACTACTGAATTTGGAGAAGGTAGAAAACAGTTAGAATATTATGCAAAAGATGTTGGACCTGTAGCTTCTATTTATATAGATGGTGAATTTGAGGTAAAAACCCTTTTAGAAGAAATAGAAAATGAATCCTATGAAATGGATGTTAAATTTTTCTATCCTATGTTTGACGAAATTAAAACTGGATATGTTGAGAGAGATATAGAATTTAGCACTAATGGCAATATTAAAGAAATATTGGAATACAATCTTAAAAATCCTAATATGAATGAATTGATTTCTCCTATTTCTGATAATACAAAGGTTAATTCTATAATATTGGATAGGGGAAATCAAATGGTTAAAGTGGATTTTTCAAATGAACTATTAGAGGATATGAATGCAGGAAGTGCAATGGAGGGTGAAATTATAAAAAGTATAGTTAACACTTTTGCGAATTTTTATCAGGTAGAAAAAGTATATATATCTACTGAGGGAAATCCCTATAGTTCAGGTCATTTTTCAATCAATAAAGATGAATTTTTTACTGTTGATTACTCAAATATAGAAGAGTTAGATGAATAAAAAAAGAACCCCATTTATTAACAGGGGTTCTTTTTTTTAATTTAAAAATCATCCTTGTTGCTATTGTTGTCATCTTTATTACTATTTTTGTTATTGTTTTTATTTTTGTTTTTATTACCTTTTTGATTCTTAAAGGAATCTTTTTTGTTTTTAGCCACTTTGAACCTCCTCAATTCAAATTTTATGTGATTCTTCTCATATAGTATTCCATTATTTTTGAAAAATATGATTAAAATCAATAATATTAGAATAATTTACTAGATTAATGTTAAGGTTTAACTTTAATTTCAAAATGGCTAGGAATAAAGATTTTAACAGTTAATCTAATACATTAAGTATTGCTAAGGTTTTCTAACTCTAATAGAAATCTTGATGAATTAACCTGTTTCTCGTTTCTAGAATTAAAAGTCATCAGAGTTAAAAATTTTTTTGCTCTTGTCATTCCTACATAAAATAGTCTCCTTTCTTCTTCTAAAGCTTCTATATTACCTTTTCGAAAGTCATCTATGCTATTAGTAGTTGGAAAATCACCATCAATTAAATCAATCATAAAAACTCTATCAAATTCTAAACCTTTAGCAGAATGAATAGTAGATAAAGTAATACCATTACTTGTATTTTTTGATTGGATGCAAAGATATTCTAAATATTTTAATCTACCAATAAATTGGTTAAAGTCATCAACTTTTAAAGCTATTATCTTAATATAATTTAAAATTGTCTTTAATGAATCTAAGGTATGCCCAAATTTCATACAACTTTCTCTTAAATAATCTTCATAGCCTAAAGTGTTTTCAATATAGCATATGCCTTGATAGGGCTTCATTTTAGATAATTTTTTAAAACTCAACTTTAATTCTAAAAAATTGTTTTTATAGAATTTATTCAGTCCAGGAAGATTTAATAATCTGTCCAATATTGATTTATTCGAGTTTAATGTTTTAACATAATTAAGTTGTTTTTTGGAAATAAAGCCTTTCATTTTAAAGTATATTTTTTCAAAAGACTGTATATTTGAGTTATCATAAGCAAATAAGAAGAAGTGAATAATATCTTGTACCAGCCAATGGTTAAAAAATTTTATCTTTGTATCTTTCATATAGAATGAAATATCATTTCTATCTAAATATTCTATAATACCAATGGCGG
>NZ_DATHXO010000289.1:0-9908 GCF_035459645.1 Schnuerera sp. | reverse complement strand
TGATGATGAAAAATTTAGCCTTCTTGATGATTTTTAACAGGATATCTAAAAATAGCTAAATAGTTAATAAGGAGTGATAAAATGTTTTATCCTTACGGTTTTATGCCATTTGATCCAACGATGTTTGTTTTGATACCTGCTATTATATTTAGTCTTTATGCTCAAGGAAAAGTAAAGACAAATTTTACTAAGTATTTGAGAGTATCGACTAAAAAAGGTTATACAGGTGTTGAAGTAGCAAGAACAATTTTAGATCAACATGGATTACAAGATATATCCATTGAAATGGCTAGGGGGAAATTAAGCGATCATTATGATCCAAGAAAAGGAGTTGTGAGACTATCGCAAGAAGTATATCAAGATAGCTCTATTGCTTCAATAAGTGTTGCTGCTCATGAAGTAGGACATGCAATTCAGCATGCAAACGGATATATGCCATTATCATTAAGGAATATGATTTTTCCTATTGCAAGATTTGGTTCATCTGCTGCTTGGGGATTTATTTTGATTGGTTTATTGATACCTAGTCTTGGTGGATTAATGGATATAGGAATATTACTTTTTGGAGCTGCTGTTGCTTTTCAGCTTGTTACTCTTCCCGTTGAGTTTAATGCTAGTAGTAGAGCCTTAAATCTATTAGATACTAATGGATTTATTGATGGTGAAGAAATAAAAGGTGCTCAAAAAGTTCTCAGAGCAGCAGCTTTGACCTATGTAGCAGCTATGGCAAGTGGAATAGCACAATTATTAAGATTGATTTTAATAAGAAATAGAAGAAATTAAAAAAGAAGTAGAAATTATTTGAAAACATTTAGAAATGAGAATATAAACCAGTCTAGTATAGGCTGGTTTTTTTACGAACAAAACTTCCCAATAAACGGAAAATAATCCTATAAATCGGAAGAAATTCTTTTGAATTGAATAAATATTTTGATTAAATACACAATTGTTCATTGGAATGATTTTTGCTTTATAAAACATATAAATAGTTTTTGGAATATTATTATAATTTACGAGAAGAGGAGTTGATATTGTAGATGAAATTTTGATAAAATGAATAAGTAACTCATGTAGTAAGCCTTGAAGGCAAACTCAAATATACTAAAGGAGGTTTTGTTAATGATTAATTTTGTTTGGGCAGGACTATTATTAATAGGATTTATTGTTGGTGCTGCAACGGGAAATTTAGAAGCAGTAACTGATGCAGCTATCTCAAATGCAGAAACAGGAGTAAGCATAGCTTTAGGGTTGATAGGGATTATGACTCTTTGGCTTGGGATGATGAAGATTGCTGAGGATTCAGGTCTGGTTCAAAAGCTTGCTAATTTGATTAAACCTGTGACAACACGTCTATTTTCCGATGTACCGGCAGACCATCCAGCTATGGGAGCAATAGTTATGAATATTGCTGCAAATATTCTTGGATTGGGGAATGCTGCAACTCCATTGGGGTTAAAAGCTATGAAGGAATTACAGGAGTTGAATGAGCAAAAGGATACCGCAACAGATGCTATGGTAATGTTTTTAGCTATAAATACATCATCGGTAACTTTAGTTCCTGCTTCAACCATAGCTATTTTATCAGCAGCAGGTGCCACTAATCCAACGGATATAATTGGGCCTACAATAATTGCAACTGTTGTTTCAACAACTGTAGCTATTATTGCAACAAAAATGATGCAAAAGATGCCAAAGTATCAAATTCAACATGAACAATCTAAAAATGTATAGAAATAAGGAGGGATACATATGTTTGTTAGTATAATTGAAGGAATATCTAAATTTGCTATACCTGTTGTTTTTGTAGGCATTGTTGGTTTTGGATTAGCTAAGAAGGTTAAAGTTTATGAATCATTTACAGAAGGTGCAAAGGAAGGATTTCACACTGCTGTAAGAATTATTCCATTTCTTGTGGCTATGTTAGTAGCTATAGGGGTTTTTAGAGCTTCAGGAGCTATGGAGTTGCTTACTAAGGCATTAAGTCCGGTAACTAATGCTTTGAAAATACCAGCAGAGGTATTGCCAATGGCATTTATGAGACCGCTATCTGGAGGGGGAGCTCAAGGGGTTATGACAGAAACAATTAACACTTTTGGTCCTGATACATTAATTGGTCGTACTGTTGCAGTAATGATGGGGTCAACTGAAACTACTTTCTATGTATTGGCAGTTTATTTTGGTTCTGTAGCGATAAAGAAAACTAGACATGCTTTACCTGTAGGATTATTAGCTGATTTAGCTGGTGTATTAACAGCTATTTATGTAGCTCGAGCATTTTTTGGAGTTTAGGATATGATGGAAAAAATGATAAGACCAAAAGGTTTGAAAATTGGAGATACTTTAGGAGTTGTTGCTCCTGCTAGTCCAACGACTAAAGATAAGGTTGAGTTAGCTTATGAAAAGTTAAGTCAGATGGGGTTCAATGTGGTTATGGGGGAAAGTTGTTATTCTAGTTATGGATATTTGGCAGGCTCAGATGAATTAAGAGCAAAAGATTTAAATAATATGTTTAATAATAAGGAAGTCAAAGGAATTATATGTTTAAGAGGAGGTTATGGAACTCCCCGTATTTTAGAATTGTTGGATTATGAATTAATTAAAAATAATCCAAAAGTATTTATAGGATATAGTGATATAACAGCACTCCATATTGTGTTTAATCAATTGTCAGATTTAGTAACCTTCCATGGACCTATGGCAGCTTCAGATTTAACTGGGGATTTTAGTGAGTTTTCTAAGAATAGTTTATATAATTTTATACTAGAAGGGGAATTTGACTCTACTATAAAGAACCCAAAAGAAGAAATTATAACTATAAATGGAAGTATTGCAGAAGGAACAATAATAGGTGGAAATCTATCTTTAATAACTAGCACTATAGGTACTAAATATGAAATAGATACAAAAGGGAAAATTTTATTAATTGAAGAAGTAGGAGAAGAACCCTATAAAATAGATAGAATGCTAACCCAATTAAGGTTATCCAATAAACTAGAAGATGCAGAAGGAATTGTTTTAGGCGATTTTAATAATTGTGTACCGGAAAGTTCAGAATATGATGATTCTCTAACTTTAGAAGAGGTAATTGACAATATTATTAAACCTTTAGGGAAGCCTACTATCTTTAATTTACAATCAGGACATTGTGAACCTGTAATAACAATTCCTTTTGGGGTAAAAGCTAGATTGAATGCAGATAATAAAGAATTAACTATATTAGAAAGGCCTATAGTATAAAAACAAAACCAGTCTCTAAGGACTGGTTTTGTTTTTATAGTGAAATTAATTGAATATTTGGATATAATATATGTGAGGGCGTGATTTTAAATGGATAATAAAGAAAAATATGAGTATTGGTTGGATATTGCTGAATATGACTTAGAAACTGCAATAGCTAATTATAAATCTGGAAGATATTTATATGTAGTATTTATGTGTCAACAAGCAATAGAGAAAATGGTAAAAGGTCTTTATATATTATACACTGATGAGGAACCTGCTAGAACTCATAATATAGCAAGAATTTTTAATAAAATATTTAATCAAGTAAAAAATAGAAAAATAGTAACGGATACTAACTTTGATATTCTTAAAGAAGAGTATATGGAGTTTTTTGCTGAATTATTATATTATTATATTTCTGAAAGATATCCTACATATAAGCAAAAATTGTCAACTTCAATTTCTAAGAAAAGGGCTAAGAAAGTTTTGGATAAATCCAAGGAGGTGTTTGTATGGTTAAAATCCCTGAGTCAGTACAAAATATAGTAGAACATTATGTTCAGAAAATAGATAAGCAAATAACTATAAAGAAAGCAATATTATTTGGCTCATATGCTAAGGGGAATTATGATACAGGAAGTGATGTAGATATTGCTATATTTTCTGATTATTTTGATGATATGGAAGACGTGGAAGCATTTAAGTATCTATATATGCAAACATTAGATTATGACATCGATTTACAACCCCTTGCATTTACAAACGAAGACTATGAAAAAGCTGTTGGAATAGTAGATGAAATAAGAAAACATGGTATTGAAGTTAAGGGTGTCTAAGGAATTGGTGTTGTAGGCTTTGAAAAACAAAACCAGTCTCTAAGGACTGGTTTTTAATCTTATTTATGAAAATAATATTTTGCTATTTTACTAATAAGTCAAGCGTATATTATGGTATCATAATAGTAATTAAAGTTTAAGGAAGTGAAAATAAATGCCTATTGGTTATAAAGATATAATTGAAGCAAAGAAAAGGATAGATAAATATATTTATAGAACACCTTTAGATCAATCTATTTATTTAAGCCATAATAATACCAATGTATATCTTAAATTAGAAAATCAACAGAGAATGAAATGTGCCAAAATTAGAGGAGCTATGAGTAAACTTACAAGCCTTAGTGAGGAAGAAATAGAAAAAGGAGTTGTTGCTATATCATCAGGAAATCATGGTGCTGCTGTTAGTTATGCTTCCAATCTATTAGGTATAAAAAATATAACTGTATATGTGCCAAAAACTACTCCAAAGAGTAAAGTGGAAAAAATAGAATACTATGGTGCACAAGTAGTAGGGATTGGTGAAAATTATGATGAAGCCCATGAAATTGGATTAGAACGGATTAGAAATAGTGGAAGTACATTTGTTGATCCTTGTTCTGACGAGATAGTAATAGCTGGACAAGGAACTATAGGATTGGAAATATTGGAGGAGGAGCCATCTATAGATACAATTTTGGTACCTATTGGAGGCGGAGGAATAATTACTGGTATTAGTATTGCTGCAAAATATTTGAATCCCCATATAAAGATTATTGGGGTTCAGACTTCAGCTTGTCCTGCTATGGTAGATGCTTTAAAGGATAATACATATTATGAAACCTACCCTACTAAACCTTCTATTTGTGATGCCTTGGTGGGGGGAGTAGGCTACATTCCATACAAAATGGCGAAAGAATGTATTGATGAGATAATAGTAGTGGATGAAGAGGATATTGGCAAGGCAGTTTCTTTTTTAATTAAAAAAGAAAAAGTAATTAGTGAGCCGGCAGGTGCTATAGTAGTTGCGGCTATTAGAAAGAATTATCATATCTTTGAAGGAAGAAATATAGCTGCAGTCTTAACAGGTGGTAATATAGATGAAGATTTGATGTTGGAATTAGTGAATGGATATTAAGACTAATCAATAGTATTGGATTAGTCTTCTTTTTTTGACAGCATTATTCACAAGTGGAAAATTAAAATCATTTTGACTTTTACTGCATATTATCTTATACTATATTTAGCAACATTCTGTATAATTTGAATTATCTTAATATTACTAATTATTAACCGAAGGGAGGGAAAAAGGTAATTAATTAATAAAATTAAAAAAAAGGAGGCTGTATATGGGTAATTCGCATGAAAAGAAGAAGTTTACAACTGGTGATTACTTAAAGTTTATTATACCTTCAATTATAGGGGTACTCCTTTTGATGTTCCCTTTCAAATATGAAGGTGAAACAACCATTTTAGTCGCTCTATTAGCTGGAGGACTAACAAATCTATTAGAATCTATCTTACCTACTATTATAGTAATTATTATTGCTTTTACAGGAATTATGACTCTCGCTTATAAAAAATCTAAACCCGCTTTTATTGAGAATAGTGAATTTTTAAAATCTGTGTTCAATGTATCTAAATTTTGGATTGGTGCCAGAATAGTCGGTGTTATACTTAGTTTGCTAGTATATTTTGAAATAGGGCCTGAGTGGATTTGGTCTGGAGATACTGGTGGTTTAATATTGCACGATTTAATACTAGGATTGTTCTCTATATTTTTATTTGCAGGATTTTTATTACCATTTTTAACAGATTTTGGGCTTTTGGAATTTATTGGTGCATTACTTACGCCTTTGATGAGACCAGTATTTCAATTACCTGGACGTTCATCTATTGACTGTATTGCTTCATGGGTAGGAGATGGTACTATTGGTGTTACTCTTACGAATAAGCAGTATGAAGGCGGATATTACAATGCCAAGGAAGCTTCTATTATTTCAACAACCTTTTCTGCTGTATCGATTACTTTCTCTTTGGTAGTATTAAATCAGGTAGGGTTGGTACATTTATTTGGACCTTATTATTTAACTATAATTATATCTGGAATTGTTGCAGCTATAATAGTACCTAGAATTCCACCTTTATCTAGAAAGAAGGAGACCTATTATACAGGAGTTAAAAAAGATATCGGCGAAGATGTACCGGAAGGGTTTACAAATGCTCAATGGGGAACTTACCTTGCAGTTAAGAAGGCTGAGGAAAGTGGAGGAGTAGCAAAATTTCTCTCAAATGGAGTTAAAACCGTTTTAGATATGTGGTTGGGGGTATTGCCGGTTATAATGGCTTTTGGTACTATAGCCCTTATAATTGCAGAATCTACTCCAGTATTTGAATGGTTAGGAATGCCTTTTATTCCTATATTAAAATTATTCCAAGTACCTTATGCAGTAGAAGCTTCTCAAACTATGGTAGTAGGATTTGCAGACATGTTCCTACCTTCAGTTATAGGAGCTAGTATACCAAGTGAAATGACTCGATTTATTGTAGCTACAGTTTCTGTAACCCAATTAGTTTATTTATCAGAAGTTGGGGCAGTTATATTAGGCTCAAGGATTCCTGTATCCTTAAAAGATTTGTTCATTATATTTATTGAGAGAACTTTGGTTACATTACCTATTATAGCTATAGCTGCTCATATTATATTTTAGTTAGATTATTAATTAGCCATTCCTTTTTAGGAATGGCTTTTTTTCATTTATAAAGGAAGGAAAAAAGCATTTCATGTATAATATAATAAAGAGGAACTAAAAATGAGGTGGAAAAATGTTTTGGGGCAGAAACAAAAGAAAAATTATTATACTTGCTATATTAATATTGTTTAATACAGTGGTTATTTCCTCTGAATTGGCAGCAGAAGAGGATTCGCTGGAGGAGGTTGAAGAGAAATTACTGGATATTTCTGAGGAAGAAAAGGAGATACTAGATTTTCTTTTTATTCAAGCTCAGGAAATTCAAGAGTTGGAAAGAGAAAAGGATAGTATTTATTTAGAAATTGAAGAAATGAAAGAAGAAATTATAAATTTAGATGAGAAAATCGAGAAAGAGACTTTTAACTATAATGAAAAATTAAATATATTAAAGCAGGTCCTTAGAAGCTATCAAAAGATGGGTCCTAGTTCTTATATTGAGATAATATTAGATGCAGATGGTATAACAAATTTGTTGAAAAGGATAAATACTTTAAGGGATATAACTAAAAATACGGGGGAATTACTAGAGTCTGTAGATGAATTAAAGAAAAGATTAGAGGAAGATAAATTTAATTTAGATGAAAAACTTATTCTTTTAGAAGATAAAGGAGATCAGTTAATAAAGACAATTGAAGAAAAAGAGAAAAAGGCAGAGGAAATGGAAGAATATCTAACATCTTTAAAGGGGGACAAGCAATATTATCAGGAACAATTAGATAAAATTATGAATATGTTGGAAGAATTAGCTATATTGGTTAAAGATACTTCCAAAGAGTTTACTCATATAATAAAAGAAGGGAATTTACCTGAGGATAAGGTAGAGTTAAAATTGACTGGAATGGGTGTAAAAGGAATTATTGAAGAGGAAGTATTTAATGAAATAATTGTTGAAAACCCTAATTTACCAGAAATTATAGTAGAGTTTTATCCAGGAGCAATAAAAATGGAATTTCCTGAAAAAAATCTTACTTTGCAAGGCACTTTCTCTATTTTAGATGAGAAAACCTTGAAATTCCAAGTAGAAGAAGGGAATTTCTATGGTTTTAGTCTTAATAAGGGAACTGTTTATGAATTTTTTAAAGAAGGAGATTTTATTTTAGATATTGAACCTTTAATAGGGAAGAATACTTTAAAATCCATAGAGATTATGGAGGGTTATATGGAATTGACTGTAGGAATTAAATTGTTTTAATGGAGGTTTTAGTTATGATTGAAGCTAAAAATATGGTTTTAGTATATGGAGATGGGACAAGGGCTTTGAAAAATGTAAATTTAAATATAAAATCAGGAGAAATTGTCTATATAACTGGACCTAGCGGGTCAGGGAAGACTAGTTTATTGAAACTGATAATGGGGATGGAATATCCTACTAAAGGATATTTAAAAGTAATGGGGCAATACATGGCAGAGGAAGAAGAAAGGAATATTAGGAAACTTAGAAGAAATATAGGACCTATTTTTCAAGAATTTAAGCTAATAAAGGGTCGGACTGCTTTGGAAAATATTATATTGGGTATGAGGTTTTTGCATTTTACTCCAAAAAACATGGAGATGAATGCAAATGAAGCATTAGAAAAGGTTGGATTAGGTCATAAAAGAGATTCTTTGGTTGAGAAACTTTCTTGGGGGGAAAGCCAAAGGATTGCCATTGCTAGAGCTATAGCTAGAAAACCATCTTTAATTTTGGCTGATGAACCAACAGGAAATTTGGATATGGACAATGCCCTCAATATATTGGATATTTTAACTTCCTTAAAAGATGATGAAACTACTGTAATTATAACTACTCATGCTACCCATCTAATTGAAGATAAAGAGGAAGGGATATTTATCCGAATTGAAGAAGGAAATCTTCAGTTGGAAAGACGGGAGGTATTGGCAAAATGAAAAAAACAGCTTATAATTTAGGTTATTTTTTAAAGGAAGGGAAGACCTTATTTAAAATAGATTTTCTATCCAATCTATTATCTATATTGAGTATTGGATTGATATTTTTCATTTTAGCTTTAGTGGTTTCTGGATGGGGAATTAGCAATTATATTATAGGAATAATAGAGAAAGAAGCAGAAATCAATGTATATTTTGATAATCAGTTAGAGAGTGAAAAAATTGCATCCCTGATAGAAGACATTGAGAGTACAGAAGGAGTGGAGAGGGTTACTTTAGTAAGTGAAGAACAATCTTATAATAGAATGGTAGATATTCTAGGGAACGAAGCCAATATACTAGAATTATTTGATGAGAATCCTTTTACTTCTTTTATAGAAGTTCAGATACATATTGAAAAGGCGGACTCCATATTGGACAGGATGGAAAATATAAATGGTATTGACTATATAAGGGATAACAAAAGAGTAATTGACCGATTACAGGATATTGTAATTATTCTTAAAGTTTTAGGGGTTTTGGTTTTGTTGGCTGTTGGTGTTTCTACTTTGATAGTGATATCCCATATTATTAGGCAGGGAATATATAATAATAGGGAACAGATCAATACATTAGAATTGTTAGGGGCTCCAGAATTTTTTATAGGTTTTCCATTTTTACTTGAAGGATTGTTTTTGACTGTAGTAGGAGGTGGAATTGCTTCTTTATTATTTAGATGGACTTTGAAATATGGCTATGGTCAGATGCAGTCGGCTTTACCTTTTATCCCTTTTCCACCAGGTCAAAGTTTAAGTACTAATGTGATAATATTGATTGTTGGGATGAGTGTGATTTTAGGGATAGTTGGCAGTCTGTTTGGATTATCTAAACATAGTAGCAAATAAAATAATCAACTCTTAACGGTTGGTTATTTTTTATGGTATAATATATAGGCAGGCTAATTAGGGAAAAAAACTTAAGGGGGCCCAAAAATGCGTTTAGAGATATTTGATTTTATAGATGATGCCATAGTTATTGTGTAGTCTTATAATTCATATTTCCATCTATAGCTTGTCCCCTACTTATGATACGGTTCACCGTATCGGTTTGACTCGCAAAATAAATAGAATGTATCTAGTGATAGATGTATAAACTCTACTATAAATAAATAAGGTGTTTAACATAATCTATGCCAAACACCTTGTTAACTATCTTCTAATGATTTCATTTTTATAATTCACCAAAGCTTTTACTT
>NZ_DATHXO010000288.1:0-3451 GCF_035459645.1 Schnuerera sp. | reverse complement strand
ATTAAATCTAATACAATCAAATGGACATTCTCTTCATTGAAAATTTTCAAAGCTTTTTCTCCATCTTCTGCAGTAATAACAGAATAACCTTCCTTAATCAAATAAGCCTTTATAACTTCAAGAATATTTTTTTCATCTTCTACAACTAAAATCTTAATATCATTCACAATATCACCTCAACTAAGACAAATAACGGTTCTACTGTCTCAAAATTACTAATTTATAATTTTAAATTATCTATTCTAATTATAATATAATATAATCAAAAAAGCTAAGTATAGAACAGTTCTATACTTAGCTTTTTGTATCAATAATAATATGTTGATTTAATTATAAAAAACAAATATGAAGGAAATATGAAGATGAAATTTAAATTCTTCATATTTCCTTCATATTTAAAATCTATAATGAATTTAGAAAATGAGAGGAGAGGATAAAATGAAAAAAACATTATTAATTTTAGCTTTAGTATTAGGAATAGGGTTGACTGCTAGCCTGTCCTATGCTCAAGTTCCAACAATATCCAATACTGAATCTAATATTTTTCCAAAAGCAAATGTTAATCAAGAAGAATGGGAAGTATGGCATAAAGAAAGATTAGAATGGAAAGAAGACCAATTAGAAAAGGCATTAAATGATGGATTAATCACTGAAGAAGAATTTAAAACTTGGGATGAACATTTTAAATATGTAAAAGAATTCCATGGTGAAAATGGATATATGCCAGGTCTTTGTCAAGGTGGATATGGTTTCAATAATGAAAATGGATTTAGAAGAGGTTATGGTCGAGGTATGATGAGAGGAAATAGATGGAATAGATAAATATAAAAACAGTGCAGAAATCTGCACTGTTTTTATATTTATCTATATGAAGAAGTTTCTTAATTGACTTGATTAAACCCTATCAATATTGTAGAATATATTAAGTTAGTGATACGAAATAATAATTATTAAATGGAGGCAAGGAATGGAAAAAAATATAAAACTTACAGAAGGCAATATAACTAGTACTTTGGTAAAACTTGCCTTACCTATTATGGCAACATCTTTTGTCCAAATGGCCTATAATATGATGGATATGATCTGGTTAGGTAGGGTAAGTACTAATGCAGTAGCAGCTTCTGGAACTGCTGGTTTTTTCACATGGCTAGGTACAGCTATCCTAATGATTCCAAAGATTGGTGCAGAGGTAGGAGTAGCTCAATCCTATGGAAGAGATGATATGAAGTCAGCAAAGAAATATGTGAAAAATACTCTACAACTTGATATATTTATTGCACTTATATATTCATTAATTCTTATAGTCTTTAGACATCAGATTATAGGATTTTTTAATTTAGGGGATACTGAAGTTATACAGATGGCTACTGATTATTTAGTTATAATTTCTTTTGGATTGGTATTCTATTTTTTAAATCCAGTTTTTTCAGGAATTTATAATGGTTCTGGAAATAGCTCTACACCTTTTAAAATAAATGCATTAGGATTAGCAGTAAATATGGTATTAGACCCATTTATGATTATGGGAATAGGACCTTTCCCCAAAATGGGCATTAAAGGTGCAGCTTTAGCAACCATAATAGCACAGTTTGCAGTTACAGCCATATTTATTTATAATAACAAAGGCAAAAGTTTATTCAAAGATTTAAATATTTTTGAACTTCCTGACAAAGAATATATTAATACCATATTTAAGTTAGGATTACCTGCTTCATTACAGACAGGTTTGTTTGCATCAATTGCAATGATTATAGCTAGAATAATAGCACAATGGGGACCAACTCCAATAGCAGTTCAAAAAGTGGGCTCTCAAATTGAATCCATATCATGGATGACAGCAGGAGGATTTTCTACTGCTATATCTGCTTTTGTAGGACAAAATTATGGTGCTGGGAAATGGGGTAGAATAAAGAAAGGTTATCGCAAAGGATTAATGATTGTTGGGACTATTGGGGTATTTGCTACTTGTTTATTAATATTTGGTGCCAGCCCTATTTTTAAGTTGTTTATCCCTTATGATAAAGAAGCATTGAAAATAGGAATAACTTATCTTAGAATTTTAGGCATATCTCAGTTCTTTATGACCATTGAAATAGCCACACAAGGTGCTTTCAATGGACTAGGACGAACAATACCTCCATCTTTGGTAGGAATAATATTTAATGCTTTACGTATACCAGCAGCATTAATTCTTTCTTCAACTTATTTAGAATTAAATGGTATATGGTGGAGTATTAGCATTAGTTCTATTTTTAAGGGAGTGGTACTTACGATTTGGTATACTTTATTGCTACGAAAAATGCCAGATGTTGACAATAAAAGGAGTGTAAATGACAATGATAGAATATAGAAAAGGGTTTTTACAGATAATTAGTGATTTTGAAGTAAGGACTATTATGGAA
Source organism: Schnuerera sp. (assembly GCF_035459645.1). Taxonomy (NCBI): domain Bacteria; kingdom Bacillati; phylum Bacillota; class Tissierellia; order Tissierellales; family Tepidimicrobiaceae; genus Schnuerera; species Schnuerera sp. The sequence continues at coordinate 1,049 of NZ_DATHXO010000288.1, read as the reverse complement.
GAAGGAACAGATATAGATCTTATTATTCCCATAGATTTAAGAACACTGAACCTCCATATAGAAGAAATGCCTGATTATATGGATAGTCGGTTTCAACTTAATAAAGTAAGAAACATTATAATAAGATTCTCTACAGAGGAAAACAACTATTACTGTACAGTCCACTTCTTAGAAAATATAGATCTACAATCTGCTACCATGAATTTTGTATTTAACTATAAAAACCATTATATCAAAATAATTAGAAAAGAACACAATGCAGAAATGCATATAATAAGTTCTCATTAATGGTGCCAGGCACCATTAATGAGAACTTATTTGTAATATATTTGTAATATTTTATTTTGCATAATACGCGTCATTAACTCTATCTTGCAAATATACATTGGTAAAGCTAATAGAGGTATTTTTATACAATCGATATCCTTCATCTATGCAATTAGAACAAGCATCTTTTGGTATAGTTATAGCAAAAATATGATAACCTCCATCACTTTTTGAATCAATAGTATTTACTCCAGAACATTTTTTACAAACTTTAAATCTTTGCACCTGATTTTCTAAGATACTATCAGTATCATAATAGATTTGTCTTTTTTTGTCTACATAATCATACCCTTTGAACTCCTTTAATCTTAGACTATCTTTATTATTCCAACGATTATATACAATATTTGATATTTGCTTAATATATTCAGTAATATCTTTAGGTTGTTTTAATCTATTTTTATCATAATCTGGTTCGTAAACATTGGAATAATCAATGCCAGCCATAGCTAAAATTATGCCTAGATTCATATAAGGTAAAGCCCCCTCTATAGAATAACCACCTTCTAAAACAGCAATATCAGGATTAAGTTTATCATTTAATTTTGCATATCCTTGAGCAGTAAAATTCATATTTGTAATAGGATCTGTATAATGATTATCTTGACCAGCTGAGTTAATTATTATATCCGGTTTATATTCATTTAAAATAGGCATTACTACATTCTCCAACACATATAAAAAACCTTCTTCTCCCGTTCCTGGAGGCAAGGGGATATTTA
>NZ_DATHXO010000287.1:0-1528 GCF_035459645.1 Schnuerera sp. | reverse complement strand
AAACCTGTTTTTATCCATTACAACTTCAATATTATCTTCAATAGAAGATTCTAATATAAAGTTATCTTTTATAAATAAAGGATTAAATTGAGATAAGATATTATTTAATTCATTTGAGATATTAAAATTAGTTTTATTTATATTCAGCTTAGCTTCTAAAAATCTGAACGTGTTCTTTAAATCATCTACAAGGATGGACAATCTATCAATTTCCCCTAATAAAATAGCTAAATGTTTATTAGTTGGTTCCCATACTCCATCCATTATAGCCTCAACATGAGATTTTAACGTCGTTAAAGGAGTGCGAAGCTCATGAGCAATATCGGAAGCATATCTTTTCCTTAAATTCTCTTGTTTTTCTAAAGTTTCTGCTAAATAATTTATGGAATAATTAAGTTCTTTAATTTCCTTGGTATTAGTTTTTATATAAGAACGAGATCTAAGATTGCCATCTCGCATTTCATTGGCTGTACTAGTTATATTCACTAATGGCCTAGATAATCCTTTTGACAAAACTATTGATATAATAAGTCCAAGGATAATAGTGATAATTGCAGAAATTATAAAAGAAATGGATAAAGTATTTTTGAATAATAATGCAGATTCTGTCAAGTGGGAGTTATCAATATAGCCTATTATCAATGTTCCAATTGTAACATCTCCATCTAATAGGGGAAATCTCTTTTCTACATAGTTGCCTATATTCTTGTTGGGATTTTTCATACCGTGACGTCTCATCATTTGTCCCATCATACCTTTATGCATCATATTAGTATTATTGGATTTGCAAACCAAATCATTATTGTGATCTCTAATTTCAATATTAATACCTTCCAAGGAAGCATAGTTAGAAATATCTTTATGGGTCAGATTGTTTCCTTCTTCTAAAAACAATTGGTTAATATTATGTCGTATATTTTCAAATTTTGTATTACGTTCTTCTATTAAATAGGAGTCAAATTTTTTGTTAATCATAACGTTGGATATAAAACTAATAATAAAGATGGAAACCAAAATTGCAAAGATAAAACTAAAAGTCAATTTTTTCGATAAAGACAAATTATATCCCTCCAAACTTGTATCCAACCCCATAAACAGTGAGTATATAAGATGGGTTCCTTGGATTATCTTCTATTTTTTGTCTTATATTTTTAATATGAGTATCAATAGTTCTGTCAAATCCATCATAATCATATCCAAAAGCTAATTCAATCAACATTTCCCTTGAAAAGACTTGCCCTGGATTTGTTAATAAAGATACCAAAATTTTAAACTCATTCGAGGTTAAATATATATTTTCACCTTTTTTTCTTACTATCATTTTGTCCATATTCACTTCTAAATCTCCATTATTAAAGATTAATTTCTCAGCAAGAGGACTAGAATCCCTATAAGCTCTTCTCAACAAAGCTTTAATTCGACTTATTAACTCCCTAGGGCTAAAAGGTTTAGTTATATAATCATCTGCTCCAATAGATAAACCCTCTATTTTATCATCTTCATCGACTTTAGCAGTAAGCATTATAAT
>NZ_DATHXO010000286.1:0-9862 GCF_035459645.1 Schnuerera sp. | reverse complement strand
CTCTATAGATCTCTCTATATTATCCTATTCTAGGGGGCATAGGTTTATGTATTTAGGTAAAAAAATAGCACCAAAATATGCTGGTGCTATATTATATTCTTTGATTGTCTATTTTGATACTATTTTTTTGGATTTTACAATGATATTTTCTACATTTAATCCATATTTGTCTAAAAGAAGATTTCCATCTCCTGATTCTCCAAAAGTATCCTCAGTTCCTATTCTTTCCATATAGGTAGGTTTGTTTTCAACCAATACCTCTGCCACTGCACTACCTAAGCCGCCAATTATACTATGCTCTTCTACTGTAACTATCCCTTTAGTTTCATTAGCTGCTTTAATAATGATATCCTTGTCTATTGGTTTAATAGTGGAAATATTTATTACCCTAGCTGAAATACCTTCTTTGTCTAATTCTTCAGCTGCAGTCAATGCTTTTTCTACCATTATTCCAGTAGCTATTATAGTTACATCTTTTCCTTCTTTTAGTTCTACACCCTTGCCTATTTCAAATCTATAATTATTATCAAATAATACAGGTACCTTACTTCTTCCCAGCCTAATATATACTGGACCATCATATTCTACAGCTTTATATATACATTGTTTTGTTTCTACGGCATCAGCTGGATTCAATACTATCATATTAGGAAGACTTCTCATAATGCTTATATCTTCAAGAGCTTGGTGAGTAGCACCGTCTTCTCCAACGGATAACCCAGCATGGGTAGCTGCTATTTTAACATTTAATTTAGGGTAACATACAGAATTTCTTGTTATTTCAAATGCTCTCCCTGAAGCAAATACAGCAAAAGTACTTGCAAAAGGAATCTTTCCTGCAGTTGCTAACCCAGCAGCTGTGGCAACTAAATTTTGTTCTGCTATTCCCACATTAATAAATCTTTCTGGATAGGCTTTTTTGAAAACTCCCGTCTTAGTTGAGCCAGATAAATCTGCATCTAATACAACAATATCTTTATTTATTCCACCTAATTCCTTAAGAGCTTCACCATAAGCATCTCTAGTAGCTATCATATTAGTCATTTACGCCACCTCCTAGTTCGTCTATTGCTTTTAAAGCTTGTTCTTCATTTGGTGCCTTACCATGCCAACCTGCTTGATCTTCCATAAAAGATACCCCTTTGCCTTTTATGGTTTTGGCAATAATAATGGATGGTTTTCCTTTAGTATTTTTTGCCTCATCTAAAGCTTCAAATATTTCTTCAAAGGAATGTCCATCTATTTTAATCACATGCCAACCAAAAGATTTGAATTTTTCATCTATAGGTTCAATATTCATAACTTCTTTATTAGTTCCATCAATTTGCAATCCATTATGATCTAAAAATACAGTAATATTGTCTAATTGATAATGTCCTGCTAACATAGCTGCTTCCCAGATAATTCCTTCTTGGGATTCTCCATCTCCTATTAATGCATATACCCTATAATCTTTTTTGTCTAGTTTACCAGCCAAAGCCATACCATTAGCTGCTGCCAATCCTTGTCCTAAAGAACCTGTAGTCATATCTACTCCTGGAGTCCCTTTCATGTCAGGATGTCCTTGCAACATAGAGTCAGTCTTTCTTAATTTCATTAACTCATCTTTAGGAAAATAACCTTTTTCTGCTAAAGCTGCATACAGTACTGGAGCAGCATGACCTTTAGATAAAACAAACCTATCCCTATCTTCCCAATTTGGATTTTTAGAATCAATTTTCATTTCTTTAAAGTAAAGGGCAGTAAGTATTTCACATGCTGATAATGAACCACCAGGATGGCCTGATTTTGATTCTTTCAGCATGTTAATTATGTTGACTCTCATATTTTTTGCTACATTTTCTAAATCCTTGTACTTTTCCATTTTATACCTCCTATTAACTTTTTACTTCTTCAAATCCTTCTCCTAATACTTCAGACATTTCAGTGACCATAATAAAGGCATCCTTATCGATATTATATACTATATCCTTCGCCTTAGTAAACTGGAACCGGTTTACCACACAAAGAAGTACATCTTTCTCATCTTTTGTATACATACCTTTCCCTTTAAACAAAGTAACCCCTCTATCTAAATCCTTCATTATTTTTTCACTTATCTCTTCAGGGTTATTGGTTATAATAATAAATCCCTTTAAATATCCAATTCCTTCTAATATTAAGTCTATTACTTTAACTGTTATAAATAAAGATATTACTGAATAAAGAGAGGTTTCAACTTTTTTATCAACTATACCTGCAAAAGCAACTACCAATACATCTATAGCCATCATAAAAGTTGCCAAACTTAATGAGGGAAAAAATTTATTGAGTATAGAACCTGCTAAGTCAGTTCCTCCAGTAGTTCCTCCAAATTTAAAAACTATCCCTAATCCTATACCTGATACTAGACCACCAAAAATGGAAGATAGCAATAAATCAGGAGTAACAGCTTGAACTGGTATTATCTTTAAAAACAAAGATAATAAAGCAGTTGCATATAAAGTTTTCCATCCAAAATTTTTCCCTAAAATTATTATTCCAATTATAAATAAAGGTATATTTATTACTAAATTCGTAATATAAACAGGTATACCTGTTATTTTTTTAAATACAATAGCAAAACCAGTTACTCCTCCTGGCGCAATAGTATTTGGTTCTAAAAAGAAAGTTAATCCAATTGCCAATAAAAAAACACCTACACCAAGTCCTACTAAGGACAATACCGTTTTATACCATTTTTCCTTTTCCATAAAAACCTCCTATCTTATTGGATTACATCTTTAGAAAATAATATATATAGCATAAATTTAGGTAAAACCATCTGTCGTTTAATACGTGATGGTTCCTTAATTAATCTATATAGCCACTCTAATCCAAGTTTTTGAAAGAATTCTGGGGCTCGTTTAGAATCTCCAGATAATATATCCATTGTACCTCCATTTCCTATTATAACCTTTCCATCAAGTCTATTTTTGTTTTTAGCTATCCAAATCTCTTGTTTTGGAAATCCTAATCCTACAAATATAATATCTGGTTTTGCTTCATTAATACTATTGATTAAATTTAGTTCCTCTTCGTGATCTTTATATCCTATATGACTACCTTTAAAATATCCATGATGATAGCCTACTAACTTAACGTTTGGATATTTTTCTAAAATATTCATTCCTGCTTTTTTTGCTACTTTTTCTTTTCCCCCTAATAAAAACAACCTATAACCTTTTTCATTTGCAATTTCTAGCAATTTTATGGAAAGATCAAAACCAGTAACTCTTTCCTTTAGAGGCTTTTTTCTAATCCTAGAACCGTATATTAATCCAATACCATCTGGAATTACTAAATCACTTTTATTTATTATGCTTTTTAAATCTTTATCATCTTTAGCTACCATTACAATTTCTGTATTTGGTGTACATATGGTCTTTAACTCATCTTGAACTAAAAAATCTTCTACTATATCTGTGGCTTCTTCTAAAGTTATATTATCAATATTTACACCAAAAATACTTATATTCTCCAAAATACCACCTACCCTTTTAAAAGGTCTAATGCCATATTAACATTTTTCAATGCTTCATTCCTCATTTTTATATCTAATAACTTCAACCCTTCCTTTAAATCTTTTCTATTTTCCCATACATAATCAATATTAGAAATAAGTTGAGTATATTTTAAATCTTCTACTGGACACATATGCCCCATATCTATTGATTTTAAGAAACCTTCAATCTTAGGATCATATACAATACCAACCATAGGTACATTTTGGGTAGCTGCATATATTAAAGAATGAAGTCTCATAGCAACTATCATTTCTAATTTTCTAATTACCCCCATAATATCTTCCACATTGTATTTATTAGAAATAATATAACAATTTTTTTGGTTAGTGACATTTTCTAAAATACTATTACTGATAGATAAATCCTCTGGATAATGCATTGGAATTAAAATTACATTAACCCTATATTGCTGAATAACATAATCTATAGCTTTGGCTACATTAGAAATTAAATTATCCTCATCCATCCAATTCCTAACGGAAACACCTACTAAAGGTTTCTCTTGTGGAACCCCTTCTTTATTTAATATTTTATCAATTACAATATCTTCACTGGGTTCTAAAGTAAATACAGGATCAGCAGTTACAAATATATTATTATTTTGAACTCCTAGTTCTTCTAGAAATACTTTCGAATCTTCATCTCTTAAAGTTATTAAATCTACTTTCTTTAGAGTCCTTTTAGTTAAAATTCGATTTGTTTTTTTATTTATAGGCCCTATCCCATTGGCATATATCATTATAGGTTTTTTTAATTTATTTGCTAGTTTCATCAAGGTTAAATAATATAATAAGGAACGGGTACTAGTTATATCTTGAAGAAGACTTCCACCTCCGCTTATAAATAAATCGCATTCCTTTATTGCTTTAATTACTTTTTTCATTTTAAACCTATTAACTGCTTTAATACCATATACTTTTTCAGTAAAAATAGGATTATTAGATAAAACTGTAATTCCTATAGAATTGTCCTTTTTCTTTATATCCTTTACTATGGCTTTTAATATTGCATCATCTCCACTATTATCAAAACCATAATATCCAGAAATAAGAATTCTTTTGTTTGTACCCATAAATATTCTCCTTTTAACTGATTTCTGGAAGCTCATCTGAAATTCGCATCAATGCTAATACAAGACCAACCAATATCCAGAAAGTGATAATAATTCTAGGTATATATAATATGTTTTCCGCTGCTCCATGGGCTAGCACAGCAGCCAGTCCTGATAAAACACCTATGGCCATAGTCTTAATATAATTATCTTTTCCTTTTAATAACTTTTTAATAGAATATTTAAACAATGTAAATATAAAAACTATAAAAATTATAAAACCTAAAACACCCATTTCTGCCATAGTTTCCAAATAAGTATTATGAGCATGAAATGTAGGCATAGTTCTAATATAGGTCTCAAAAGTTTGTTTGAAAGGAAGATGCCCAAAGCCTACACCTACAAGCCAATGATCCTTTATTATATCCAATGTTATCTTCCACATCCTAATCCTATAATCATTAGACGAATCTGCAAAGTTTACAATACTCGCTATCCTATTCAAAATAGTTTGAGGCAAAAAGTATATAGCTCCCAATCCTAAAGGGATTATAGATAAAAGGAGTCTTTTTTCAATTAATAATACGAATACGAACATCCCAAAAGCAAATCCTATCCAACCTCCTCTAGATAAAGTCAATACTAATGCTAATATTAGAATAAGGCTAGTAATTAAAAATATTGCTTTTTTATGAATTTTTTTAGAAAACCAAAATAACGACAGAGATATAGGGATTATCATTATTAAATATTCTGCAAATATATTTGGATTCCCAAAAACAGAATAAATTCTAGTTTTTACATCTGGATTATTTACTGCATCTACCCATTTATCCTCTAACTCTACCCCAACTTTAAACTGATAAAAACCATATATTGCAACTAAAGTAGCTGAAATGACTAAAAATACAACAAGTATATTAAAGTCTTTTTTGGTCTTTATGCTATTTACTATTACAAATACAAACCCTATGGATGTAAGATGAATAGCTAAATCTCTAAAACTACCAGTTGGATCAATGGATGTAATGGTTGAAATTATTATTATAATTATATAAAATACTATTGGCATATCTATTGGCTGTTTAGTTAAAGGTTGTGTTTTCTTAAACAAACTCTTATATACATACACAGCTACCATAAAAATCATAAATAATAAATTTAGCATATCAGGCATAAAAGGGAATATGAATATACCTGCATATACTCCAATTCTTATATCATATAATATCAATATAATTCCTACTAACCCTAGTAAAGTAATAGCAAAATAATTTAAAGGTAGTTTATAGTAAATTATAGAAAACAATATACCTAATCCTATTGGTAGAATTGCTTCCTTCTTCTTTATTGATTCTACCACCATTGCTCCACTCCCTCATCAATAGTAAATACACTTTTTACAATTTTAAAAGTATGGCTTTCTTCTAAAATACTCTTATACTCTTCTTTAATATTAAATCCTATTAAAGCTATAATTATCAAGGATATAGAAACTAAATAAGATCTTCCAATATAATATCCTCTCACTAGATTGTTTCCTATAATACCTATACCAAAAGCCATAAAAAACATATAAAAAGTATTTTGTAATTGAATTTCATCATAGAAAAGATTATATACAGTAGTATATATTAAACTTCCATGACTTATCTTCTTTATACCTTTCCTTATAATCATAAAAATATCACTTATTATATTCACAACCCAACAATATATCCGATATAACAAACTCTCCTCTATTAAACTTCTGTTGGAAATAAATAAACTAATTGTTAAAGAACCTTTAGATAGAAATTTTATGCCTTTTAATAAACTACTATTAAACCTTTTTAAAATACTATATTTATATCCTTTAACTAAAATATGCCATATATTTACCAAGCATCTGACTATTACACTATTGTACATAGAACCACTCCTAGTTCCTTTATTCTACTTCAACTCCAAGTATTGTACTCATAACTGCTACATTCCTATTTTTAAGTCTAAATTGAGCACCAATTCGGATTTGTTCTCCACCAGCTATTACCACATCAGGATTTTCCTTTACATCTGATTCTACTATCATAGTAACTACATATTTTTCAGGTACTTCAGCCAAAATCCATCTTCCATCTCCACTCTCAACTGGTTCCTTATAAGGCTCTACTTTTTTCTCTACGATCTCGCCAAGAAATTGACCTTTGTCATAATGATATAATGGATCTCCCTTCACTATACCATCTACTGTTGCCATTCTCACATCTGAAACTTCCACAGTTATTAATGCCTTCTTAGTCTCTGCAATAGCAACAGGGCTTTTTTTCATACGTTTGACTCCTCCAACAGCTAATAGTGCAATTATCAATACTACGACCAGATCAATTATGTTTATAATTCCAAATAGTTTTCCTTTTTCATTGATTATTTTCATCTTTTTACCTCCTATATTGAACAATTTCATCATAGATTTTACAATGTTCTTCTGCCATCCTTCTAGAAGAAAAGTTTTTCTCAACACTTGTTAATAAGTTATCTCCCATAATTTTTATCTTTTCTTTATTTTCTAAAAGGTATTTTAATTTCTCTGCCAAAGCATTACTGTCACCGACATGTATTAACCATCCATTATGACCATCTTGAATTAACTTATTGATTCCACCTACATTTGTACTTATGGTCATCTTTTTAAGCCTTGCCCCTTCTAAAATCACATAGGGAAAACTTTCGCTAATAGAAGTCAATACATTTATATCTATAGCATTAAAAAATGAATATTGGTCATTCACAAAACCTAAAAAATAAACATAATCCTCAATTCCCATTTCTTTTACTAAAGCTTTAATCCTCTTTTCATCATTACCTGTTCCAGCTATTAAAAATATAATATCCTTTCTTTTTTCAAGAACTTTATGAGCTGCTTTAATAAAGGTTTCATGATCTTTAACCAAGTCTATCCTTGCTATTATTCCAACTATAATCTTGTTTTTCCCATTAATATTATATCTATTTAAAAAGTCCTCTTTACTAACATAATCAATTTCAGATTCTAAATCTATACCATTATAAACGGTAAATATCTTCTCCTTTTTAAAGCCTCTGCCTATTAGCATCTCTTTAAAAGTATCTGAGATTGCTATATAATAATCAAACCTTTTTAAAGCTATTGAATTGATAGGTGTATATACCATTCTTTTATAAAAATTATCCTTAAAGTCCAGTTTATAGTCACTATGTATAGTTGTAATCATAGGTTTTTTTATTCTACTTTTTAGTAACATAGCAATAAAATTAGCTCTAGCACCATGACAATGGACTATATCATAATCTTCATTGATTATTTCTCTTTCTAATCTATTGATTACGGACATATCTGTCCTCTTTTTTTGATGAAATACCTCAATATTGATCCCAGCCTCTATAGCTTCTTGATAAAATGTATCTTTTATAAAACAGATGACCTTTGCATCTATTAAATTATTCAATTGTCTCATTAAAGAAATAATATGTGTTTTGGCGCCACCAGTGTCGCCACCACTAATTAAATGAAGTACTTTCATTACATAATAGCTCTAATTTAGAGCTTCCTCCTTCCCTTTAGAAGCAAAATCAAACCCCCAATATTATATCATAAATTAACCTTTGTATCATAAAAACTTACTCAAATAATATTATCTAATATTATAGAATTAACTTTATCGCTATACTCTTTTTTTAAAGCTTCATTGACCTTAAAAGATAAAAGTAGATTATATTCACTGCTTAACTGCCTAAAATATTCAGGTTTAAATTCTTCTTTATCCAGTATTCTTTCCATATTCAATAAGGATTGAAAATCCATTTTTACAAAAACTTCTGCTCCAAATCCATCTTTTGAAAAAAAACTTTTTCTTCTATCTAACAAGCTGAAGGCATCAAAACCCATAGCCCATTGAGAAGTAAAAACCTTGTATATATCCTTCTTTTCATTGTATAGGCATTCATCCATTATACTTAAACTGTTTACCAGTTTAGGTATAATAGGGCAGTTGACTTCGTACATATATATGTTATTATACTTCCTATCCCATGAATTCAAAGCCTTTATAAGAGCTCTTGTAGTTTCTACATGATCTTTATGACCATCTATTAAAAAAGGAGTATAAATAATAGTAGGCTTTTCTATCTTTAATATATCTATTATTTTTCCTATCAAATTCTCTTTTGAAGAATCTAATTGTCCATCTATTTGGTCTAAAAAGTATAAAGTGTTAAATCCATATACTTCCTTTATTTTTTTGCCTTCTTTCTTCCTCTTATCTATTAGTTCTTTATTTGCTAAATCGCTTGTACTACCTCCTCCATCAGTCATGTACACTAACCCCATATTATTATTCATTTTTTTATACTTCAATAGAGTGCCACCTAAACCAATAGTCTCATCATCTACATGAGGAGATAAAACTAATATCTTTTCCTTTGCACCAATCATAGCATCTATTTGAATATTATCCCTTTTAGGACTATTTTTATAATAAAAATAAGTATAAATATTATTGACTAACTTTAGAGGATATTTTAATATCTTTTTTATCAATTTTTTTATCACAATCCCACTTCCTCTACTTAAAGTTATCTAATTTCATATTCACCTCTAACCAAATAAATGGAATCTGTAATAGCATATACTCCCCTTTCATCATCTCGTGGTACAATTAGTAGGTGGTTTGGAGGAACATTTGCTCCCATCTTCAAATCTTTGCCATCAGTTATATCTGATAGTCCGCCTAATTCACCAGCAATGATCTCTGCTTTTCCTCCCCTTAATATAATTTCTGTACCACTTTTGCCTATTATAGACTGTCCTTCTGATATTTCCACTACTTCTAGTGCACTAGAGGTGCTTTCTTCATCTTCAATACTAGAAAACTTTTCATCTATATAATATTTTAATTGGTCTATTTGTTTTTCTAAATAGCTTAAGGACACTAATGGATCTTTTTCTGAGCCTGGTTCTGAAAAAACAACAGTACTACCTAGAATAATAGAAACTCCACCTAAAATCAATATGGTTTTTTTGAATTTTTTATTTATCATACTAATTTTCCTCCTTATTTAGAAATAGTCTGCCTTATATTCAGATATATTAATTTTATCTATATCCTTAATTCCATTATTAAATGAGACTATGGTTCCTCTATTTTTGAATATTTTATATATTATAGTTTCCTTGTCTGTATAATTAAATAGAATTGGAAAATCTACTTTGATAAAACAATTATTATACTCACTATTAAACCTACCT